>CAVCCW010000025.1:0-23763 GCA_963600825.1 Bacteroidaceae bacterium
TTTTATGTGCTGCGTATGTGCAACTCAGAAAAAGGGAAAAGCCCGGACCTTCGTCCGGGCTTTCCCTTTTGAAATAGGAGAAATGAAATTAAAAAAGCGAGTTATGGGGTTTCTACTTTTTTGCTTCCAACTCAGCGGGGGGAGAAGTCCCGTTGAGCTTGTCTTAACTATAAAGGCTGCAACTTAAATGAACTTAAAAGGAAGGTTACAGTTTCCTGATTTGCTATGAAGCCTTATCCGTGGTAAAATACAGACATCTGTGAAAAGAAC
Source organism: Bacteroidaceae bacterium (assembly GCA_963600825.1). Lineage (GTDB taxonomy): Bacteria > Bacillota > Clostridia > Oscillospirales > Acutalibacteraceae > RUG420. Next base: position 271 of record CAVCCW010000025.1, read on the forward strand.
GTGAGGGTAGTGAATGAGCGGATATTTGGCAACCATCAAGGAAATCATAACAGATCATTCTGACTATAAAGAACAAACACTGAAAATGGCAAAATCGGATTTAATTCGTACGTACCGTGGATCGGCACTTGGCTGGTCCTGGGCCGTTATTAAACCGGTTATTACCATCTTCATTTATTGGTTTGCCATGACCATCGGACTTCGTGCCGATAAGGGCATGACAGACTATGATTATTTTCTTTGGCTGATTGACGGCTTAGTACCCTGGTTTTATATCTCGGATATGTTAAACCGTGGTACAGACTGCATGCGGAAATACCGGTACTTAATTACCAAAATGCACTATCCGGTATCCACCATTCCAACCATTGTCAGTCTTTCCAATTTCTCCGTCAATATGGTACTGATTATCGTAATTTGCATCTTGCACCCCATTCGTGGTTATATGCCAAATATTTACTGGCTGCAGATTCCACTGTTTTTGCTTCTGTCCTTTGTTATGTTTACGGCGTGGTCCTTATTTGCCGGCCCGGTTTCCGCCATTTCACAGGACTTCTCCCAGTTGGTAAAATCTTTGGTATTTGCCCTCCTTTGGGGGTCCGGTATCCTTTTTAACGTAGAAAATGTAAACAGCCAGGCCATTCAGATTATTCTGAATCTGAATCCAATTACCTATCTGGTTTATGGTATCCGCCACTCCTTTATGGGGTCTTACTGGTTCTGGGAGCATCCTCTCCAGTTGCTTGTCTTTCTGGTGGAACTGTTCATTATGCTCTTCCTTGCTGTTTGGAGCTACAAACGTCTGCGCAAGGAAATTCCGGATGTACTGTAAGGAGGATCCCATACCATGGCAAAGAAAAAGAAAGAAGAACAAATCTTGCAGCCGGGACAACCCATTATTGAATTCCGGGATGTTTCCAAGCGGTACAAACTGTATTCCGGTAACAAGCAGCGGCTCTTAAGTATCTTTTTTAAACATTTAAAAATCAAAACCAAAGACGCCATAGACCATGTCAGCTTTAACGTTATGCCAGGCGAAGCAGTGGCCTTAGTTGGCAGTAACGGCGCCGGAAAGTCCACCATTTTAAAGATGATTACCGGTGTCTGCTTCCCGACGGAAGGTGAAATTATGGTTCGGGGCCGTGTTTCTGCCCTGCTGGAATTAACCGCAGGCTTTGAACCGGAAATGACCGGCCGGGAAAACATTTACCTTCGGGGTACTACACTGGGCCTGGAAAAGGATGAAATTGAAAGCCTGGAACCGGAAATTATTGAATTCGCCGACATCGGCGAATACATGGATCAGCCGGTTCGCTCTTATTCCAGCGGCATGAAAGCACGGCTTGGCTTTGCCATTAACTCTAACGTGCGGCCGGAAATCCTGATTGTGGATGAAGCCCTGTCCGTTGGAGATGCAAATTTTAAGAAGAAGTGCCTGGATAAGGTAAACAAGCTGATTGCAGAAGAAAACGTAACCTTACTTTTGGTTACCCACAGCGCCGGAACTGCCAAACAGTTCTGTAAGCGGGGTATTTACATTAAAAACGGAAAAATAGTATTTGACGGTACCATAGATGAAGCGGTAGCCAAATACGAAGATTCCCTTAAGAAAAAGAAAGGTGGAAACAAATGAAAACAACACTGGTTGTCATGGCTGCAGGAATTGGCAGTCGCTTTGGAAAAGGCATCAAACAAATGGAACCGGTTGGTCCAAGTGGAGAACTCATCATTGATTATTCCTGTCATGATGCCATAGAAGCCGGTTTTAATAAAATTGTTTTCATTATTCGTAAAGATCTGGATGCAGATTTTCGTGAAGTTATTGGAGACCGCATCGCCAAAAAGGTTGAAGTGGCATATGCTTATCAGGAACTGGATAACTTGCCAGACGGCTTTACTCCAGGAGAACGTACTAAGCCTTGGGGAACCGGTCAGGCCATCCTTGCCTGCAAAGGTATTGTAAAAGAGCCGTTTGCCATTATTAATGCGGATGACTACTATGGAAAAGATGGCTTCCGTCTGATTCACGAATTCCTGGAAAGCGGAAAAGCCAATGCGGCAGACGGAAAGTTGCATCTGTGTATGGCTGGCTTCCAGCTGATTAACACCCTTTCAGATCAGGGGGGTGTAACTCGCGGCGTATGTAAGGCCAACGGCAATTTCCTGACCCAACTGGATGAAACCTCTGACATTGAAAAAATCAACGGCAGAGCGGCTCTCCGGAACGGGGATGAAATTACCTATTTCCCGGATGATACTCTTTGCTCCATGAATATGTGGGGATGTCCTCCGGAATATATTGACTCTTTGGAAGAAGGATTCAAGAATTTCCTGAAGAATCTTCCGGAAGGCAATCTGAAGGCAGAGTACTTAGTTCCTATTGTTATTGGGGACTATGTAAAGGAAGGCAAGGCAGATGTGGAAGTTTTGCCTACCAAAGATAAATGGTTTGGTGTTACCTATCAGGAAGATAAATACATTGTAAAAGACGCCTTCCAAAAACTGGTTGCGGACGGTGTTTACCCGAACAACATCAAATAAAAGCAAATACAGTACAAAAATTTCAACACTAAGACTTCGGGCTCCGTCCAAATGGTCGGAGCCCGCCTCTTTATATTTTTTTAAGAATTATCCTATATAATGAAAGACCCAAACGAAGTAACGGGCAAAATAAATATAGGCAGAAAAACAACAGAAAGAAAGGAGGGGAGACCACTGGCCAGAAAACGACTTACCAAAAAAGGAAATTATCCGCAACGGAAGCGGAGCAACAGGACCCGGAAATCCACTGGGTCTTGGAAGAAAAAATGGAATGCCTTTCGAAGAAAAATCCGACAGCAGAAATGGTGGCAATTTTTAAGCAACCACAAAACCGCTTTTAAGCTGGTGGGAAGACCCCTGCTTTTAATTCTGGTTTGTATTATGGTTTGGACTACGGTTTACCGCTACCAGCAAAATACGCCTTGCGGCATAGACGTGTCTTCCCACCAGGGCTTTATTAACTGGCTTGAAGTCAAATATGACCGGACGGAGTTTGCCATTATCCGCGCGGGCGTTACCACCTGGGACAACGGCAATCTAAAAGAAGACGAACGGTTTAATCATAATTTTTCTGCCTGTGGGCGACTGAATATAGACCGCGGAGTCTATTATTATTCCCAGGCCATTACGCCGGAAGAGGCTGTTCAGGAAGCCAATCTGGTTTTGAAAATGGTAGATGGTCGGGAATGCCAATTGCCTATTTACATAGACGTAGAAGATACCGGAACCGGTGGTAAGGGTCGTGCGGATCAGTTGACCAAAGCAGAACGGACTGCGGTGGTCAAGGCGTTTTGTGAAACTATTGAAGCCGCCGGATACCGTGCCGGGGTTTATTCAAATGCCAGCTTCTTTACCAATAATCTGAATGTATCAGAATTAAAAAGCTACTCCTTCTGGGTAGCGGCTTACAGTACCACAATGCCGGCTTATTTGCCTATGACATATGACATTTGGCAATATACAGACAGTGGCAGCATACAGGGAATAGAGGGTAGTGTGGATTTAAACCGGTACTCCGTTTTTAAATCTAATACCACCAGCAGCTCCGTAACTGGGAATTAGAAAAACAACAAGAAAAAACCGGTGTTCCAAACGGAACACCGGTTTACTTTTGCTTTTCTGCGCGTGCTTATTTTGCAGCCTTAGTCATCAGAGCAGACTTTTTGCGAGCAGCATTGTTCTTATGAAGAATGCCCTTAGCCTGAGCCTGGTCAATTTTCTTTACGGCTGCCTTAACAAGTTCATCCTTATCTGCAGCATCAGTTTCAATGGCGATATTAGCCTTTTTAATGGCGGTCTTGAGTGCGGAATTAGTGGACTTGTTTCTTTGTGCTTTGGTCTGGTTTACAAGTACACGCTTCTTAGCAGATTTAATGTTAGGCATAGTTGCACCTCTCCTTTAGTCGTTACAGTGAAATAATATAACACTTAGCCTTAGAAAAAGCAATCTTTTTTCTTGTCTCTTTCTTAGGATTCATAAAGATAAACACGGCATTCATAGGGACGCAGTTTGCAGGTTCTGGCAGAGGCCGGTGCTTTGTCATAATTCTGCAGAATCAGCTTGCCATCTGTCAGCCGATATCCCTTCGGCGCCTTGAATTTTACCTTGTGCTTAGAGAAGGAGCAAACCACCAGGGCACGACGGCCGTTGCAGGTGCGCTCATAGCAGTAAATTCTGCGATCCCGCGGATAAAATTCCTTATATGCGCCGTGAACAAACAGCTCTTTGTCTGCCTGACGGATTTGGAACAGTTTTCGATAATAGTGCAGGATGGAATCCGGATCCTTCTCTTCATCATCCCGGTTGACGCCCTTTTTATAGTTCTGATTGACGAAGAACCATGGGGTACCGGTGGTGAAGCCGGCATTCTTTTCCCGGGACCACTGCACCGGTGTACGGGCGTTTTCCCGCGTGGTTTTATTGGTAAGCCACAGAGTCAGCCAGCCAAGGCCTAACTTTTTCATCAGCTTGGCATTGTTGAACGTAACAACGTCTTTGAAGTCTTCCAGTTTCTTCAGCTTGATGTTCATCATACCCAGTTCCTGGCCCTGATAAACAAAGGCAGTACCGGATTGCATGTAACACATGGTGGCCAGCATCTTACCGGATTCCTTCCAATATTTTTCAGAACCGTAACGGGAGATGATGCGCGGATGGTCGTGGTTTTCAATGTAAAGAGCGTTCCAGGCGCCACCCTTGGCCATCTTATACTGCCAGCTGGAGAATGCTTTCTTCATGCGACGCAGGGAAAACGGAATATGAATGGTATCTGTTGCAATACAGTCTGCCGTCATGTGGTCAAAGCTGATCATGATGTCAAAGGCTCTGTCTTCCCCTGCGGTGAAGTCCAGCGCACTTTTGGCGTTGGTCATGGGCGATTCAGCTACTACAAAACAGTCATACTGATTAATGACGTCCTTTCGGAATTCATCTACATACTCATGAATATGAGGCCCCTTATTGTAGTGCTCTATGCCACAGGCAATGGGAAGCGGGAAGCCGTCCGGCAGGCCTTCCTTCTTGGAAATAAAGGTGATGACGTCTTCACGGAAGCCGTCCACACCCATGTCCAGCCAGAAGCGCATGATATCTTTGACTTCTTCCCGAACCTTCGGGTTGTCCATGTTCAGGTCCGGCTGCTTCTTGGAAAAGACATGAAGATAATACTGGTCAAGCTCCTTGTTGTATTCCCAGGCGCCGCCCTCAAACATGGAAACCCAGTTGTTCGGGGGATTGGTGCCGTTTTTGGAGTTGCCGCCACGGCCGTCCCGCCAGAAATAGTAATCATGGTAAGGGTTGTCTTTAGATTTGGCGCCTTCTTTGAACCATTCGTGTTCATCAGAGGAGTGGTTAACCACTAAGTCCATGACGACTTTCATGCCCCGTTTATGAGCTTCGTCCAAAACTTTTTTGAAGGTGGTTAAGTCACCAAAGTCTTTGTGAATATTGCGATAGTCGGAAATATCATATCCGTAGTCTGCATTTGGAGAAGGGTAAATAGGGGAAAACCAGATGCAGTTTACGCCAAGAGACTTAATATAATCCAGTTCTTCCAGAACACCGTTTAAGTCTCCGATGCCGTCTCCGTTACTGTCCTTAAAGGAACGGCACCAAATCTGGTAAACCACAAGGTCTTTAAACCAGCTGTTATCGTATTTTGCATTTGCCATGGGAAATGGCTCCTTTCAAAAAATTTCTATAATAAAAGTAGACCGGGGGCGTCAGGCACGGGCGTCATACAGAAGCTGTGCCAGCTCCCCGCGGGAAATGGTGTCCGCTGCTTTGACGGCGTTGCCTGACGCCAGGGTGCCCTTGTCCTGCAGGGACTGATTCAGGAGCTCTTCCAACTGGCTGACTACGCTATCCGTGTTGCCGTAGAATAGGTGGAAGAAGATCTGCGGAGCATTTTGCTGACCATAATATTGGTAGCTGCGCCGCCTCTGCTGTGTCCACAGGTCCAGATTTTCAAATTGCCTTTAATTTCCGTGTGCCGTTTCGTTATTTGATTTTAAACAAACACGATTTCAGCCAACTTCATTATAGCTTGTTTTTTATGGTCTTTGTAACCAATCGTAACTTCTTTTTTTGGGCATGGGTGTTATACTTAAACAACAGAAAAAAGTAGGAACAGGGGGGTTCCCTATGAAGAATACAGATACCAAAAAAATTATCAGTATTGTTGCAGCCATCCTGGTTGTCATCCTTGCTTTGGTCATTGTTGGCAAAGAAGTAATTGGAAGACAAAGTGCACAAGCAAAGAATTCTACATTGTCTTCCAGCTCCAGTACCACATCTACAACAACTACAACAACTACCACTACTACAACAACAACTACCACCACAACCACTACAGAGCCTGCCGAAACAACCAAGACCGGCTCCTCTGAACCCGAATCCTCAGATGGTTCCGGAAAGGTTGTTTATCTGACCTTTGATGACGGCCCAAGCCAGTACACGCAGGACCTATTAAATACGTTGGATAAATATAATGTAAAAGCCACGTTTTTTGTAACGCATCAGTTCAGCAAATATGAAGGTATGATTGCCGTTGAAGCAAAGAAAGGTCATACCGTAGGAATTCACAGCTACAGCCATGACTATGCCAAAATTTATTCCAATGAAAACGCCTATTTTGAAGATCTGGACAAGATGAATGACATCATTCAAAAGCAGACTGGACAGAAAGCCTACATAATCCGTTTTCCGGGCGGCAGCTCTAATACGGTATCCAAAAAGTATTGCAATGGCATCATGACCAAGCTGACCAACTCCGTAACGCAGAAAGGTTACCTTTATACGGACTGGAATGTAAGCAGTGAAGACGCTTCCAATAAGACGTACTCTGCCGATACCATTGCCAACAATGTAATTAACGGCATGAAGAAACATAAAGTTTCAGTTGTATTGCAGCATGATACCAAAGCCAACAGCGTTAAAGCTGTGGAAAAGATTATTCAATACGGACAGGCCAATGGATATACCTTCAAAGCCATGAGCAAAGACTCCTACATGGTTCATCATAAGGTAAACAACTAAGGAAGATGAACAACTGAGAAAAAACAGCAGTTTTCCTTGCAAGTTAGCGTCTGCCAATGCATAATATACACCGTAAGAAAAAAGACTTCTGTAAAGGAGAAACATCTATGTTAGTATCTGCAAAAGAAATGATCACTGCTGCCAGAGATGGCCACTATGCCATCGGTGCAATCAACATTAACAACCTGGAATGGATTAAAGCCGTTCTGCAGGGTTGTGAAGAAGCTAAATCGCCGGTTATCATCCAGGTTTCCGCCGGTGCCGGTAAATACATGGACGGTTTCAAAAATGTAGTAGACATGGTAGAACACTGCATGGACTACCAGAACATTACCGTTCCGGTTGCCCTTCATCTGGACCATGGTACCTATGACGCCGCAAAGGAATGCCTGGAAGCAGGTTTTTCCTCCATCATGTTTGACGGTTCTGCTCTTCCCATTGAAGAAAACCTTGCCAAGACCAAAGAGCTTGCCGGAATTTGCAAAGCCAGAGGCATTTCTCTGGAAGCAGAAGTTGGCGCCATTGGTGGCGAAGAAGACGGCGTTGTCGGCATGGGCGAATGCGCAGACCCGGCAGAATGCAAGCTGATTGCTGATCTGGGCGTAGATATGCTGGCTGCCGGTATCGGCAACATTCACGGCGTTTATCCGGAAGGCTGGCCGGGACTTCGTTTTGACGTTCTGGAAAATATTACCAAGGCTGTTCCGGGCGTACCTCTGGTACTGCACGGCGGTTCCGGAATCCCAGACGAAATGGTACAGAAGGCCATTTCCATGGGCGTTTGCAAGGTTAATGTAAATACGGAATGCCAGCTGGTATTTGCCGCTGCCACTCGTAAATACATTGAAGAAGGCAAGGATCAGCAAGGAAAGGGCTTTGATCCTCGTAAGCTGCTGGCTCCGGGTTGTCAGGCCATTGTTGACATGGTTAAGTACAAAATGGAAGTCTTTGGCTGTGCAGGAAAAGCCTGAGCCTAAGAAACCAACAAGGCGGATCGGACAGATCCGCCTTTCTTTTTAAAAACAAGCAAAAAACAAAATGAGGAACGCATTATGTATTTCAATGAAAAAATGGAAACCCTTCCACGGGAAGAGCTGAAGCAATTGCAAAGTCAGCGACTGGTAGAAACCGTGAAACGGGTGTATGACAGTGTACCAGCATATCGCAAAAAAATGGAAGAAAAGGGTCTGACACCGGAGGATATCCACGGAGTAGAAGATCTTGGCAAGCTTCCGTTTACCACCTATATTGATTTACGGGAAGCCTATCCGTTTGGCATGGCTGCTGCACCGAAAAGCGAATGGGTTCGTCTGCACGCCTCCAGCGGCACCACCGGAAAATCTAAAATTGCCGTTTATACCAAGAAAGACATTGACATATGGTCGGAAGTAGTTGCCAGATGTCTTGCCATGGCCGGTCTGACGAAGGATGATGTTCTGCTGGTCGGCTACGGTTACGGCCTCTTTACCGGCGGCCTGGGTGCTCATTACGGCGGAGAAAAGCTGGGTGCTCTGGTTCTTCCGGTTTCTACCGGTAACACGAAAAAAACCATAGATATGTTAATTGACTGCCAGGCAACAGCCATTGCCTGTACACCGTCCTATCTTCTGCATATTGCCGAAGCTCTGGAACGGGAAGGCTTACTGGACAAGATTGCGCTGAAATACGCTATCTGCGGTGCAGAACCGTGGACGGATGAAATGCGTGCCAGACTGGAAGCCAAACTGAATATTCATTGTTATGACATTTACGGATTAACCGAAATTATGGGCCCTGGCGTTGCCAATGACTGTCCGGCGCACGCAGGTTTACATATTTGGGAAGACCACTTCCTGCCGGAAATCATTGACCCGGTTACCGGAGAAGTTCTTCCGGAAGGCTCGGAAGGGGAACTGGTTATTACCACCCTGACTAAGGAAGGTATGCCAATGATCCGTTATCGGACCAAAGACCTTACTTCTCTGGCTTATGACACTTGTACCTGCGGCCGCACCTGTGCCCGCATTCAGCGCTTCAAGGGCCGTTCGGATGACATGCTTATTATTAAGGGTGTTAACGTATTCCCGTCTCAGGTAGAAGCTGCACTGCTTACCATTGACGGCATGACACCGAATTACTTTATTACCGTAGACAGAGTGAATGACCAGGACGTTATGGAAGTAGCCGTAGAACTGGACGAACACTTCTTCTCCGACGAAATTGCCGACCTGGAACGCCTGACCGAAAAGGTAAAGCACGTTTTGAAGACCGCCATTGGACTGAATGTTCAGGTACGGTTGGTAGAACCGAATACTTTGGAACATTCCCAGGGCAAGACCAAACACGTGTTGGATAAACGTAAACTGTATTAAAAGGAGGTTCTCTTATGTTTGTAAAGCAACTTTCTGTTTTTCTGGAAAATCGTGAAGGACGGGTGCTGGAAGTATTCAACATCCTGAAAAACGCGGACATTAACGTTTGCTCCGTCAGCCTGGCAGATACCTCTCAATACGGAATTCTTCGTCTGCTAGTAAATGATGTAGACAAGGCACAGCTGGTGTTGAAGGACCACGGAATCTCCTCTAAAACCACAGAGGTTATTGCCGTGAACATTCCGCACGTAGTTGGCTCTTTGGAAGGCGTCCTGCATGCTATCAGCTCTGCCGGCATTAATATTTCCTATATGTACGGCCTGTCCTTAGGCGGGACCGGTGCCTCTATTGCCATCAAGGTCAATGACACCGAAGGTGCAAAAAAGGCCTTAGAGCCGCTGGGTATCACCTTCTACACAGACGAAGATCTGAAGAATCTGTAAGAAGCCGAAAGGACACACCCATGAGCAAGTATTTCATTGCCAGTGACATCCACGGCTCCTCTTACTGGTGCCGAAAAACACTGGAAGAATTCCAAAAGAGCGGGGCAGAACGTCTGATCCTTCTGGGTGACATTCTGTATCACGGTCCCCGCAATGATCTTCCCAAGGACTACGCTCCCAAAGAAGTCATTGCCATGCTGAATCCGTTCAAAAATAAAATTTATGCGGTCCGCGGCAACTGCGAAGCCGAAGTAGACCAAATGGTACTGGACTTCCCCGTCATGGCAGATTATGCACTTCTCTGTCTGAACGGCCACACCATTTATGCTACGCACGGCCACATTTACAATGAAGAACACCTGCCACCCCTTTCTTCCGGCGATGTACTTCTCCACGGACATACCCACCTACTAAAAGCCGAGCAGCTTACAGCAGACGGCACCACGTTCTACCACTTAAACCCGGGCTCCACCTCCATTCCAAAGGGTGGTAACCCCAACACCTACGCAATCCTGGACGGTGACACCTTCACCGTTTCTGATTTTGACGGCAATACGGTGGCAGAAATTACATTGGAATAACAGATGTTTATGAGAAAAGCTCCGAAAGAGATTCTTTCGGAGCTTTGTCATTATTTATTCAGATTAGTCATACCGTTCATCAAAGACACGCTGGGTCTTCTTTTCGGAGCGGGGCAGGACGCCAAGTTCAACAACTTTGACCAGTGGCGTGAAGCCGATTTTGGATTTTACCGTTTGGGCAATGCGTTTGGCCAGGTCAAGGAAGTCTACGGTGCCGTTGGTTTCTACGTAAATACGCATGGTGTCTTTGCCTTCCAGGTGGGAAATGCGGATTTGATATTCGCTGGAAATTTCCGGGAAGGTGGCCAGGACTTCTTCAATTTGCTTGGGGAAGACGTTAACGCCTTTAATTTTCATCATGTCGTCAGAACGGCCCATGATGGTATCAATGCGTGGGAACTTGCTGCCGCAAGCACATTCACCAGGTAAAATGCGGGTCATGTCATGGGTGCGGAAGCGGAGGAGCGGAGCACCCTCCTTGACCAGCGTGGTAATAACTAACTCGCCAAGCTGTCCGTCCGGAACCGGCTGTTCCGTAATGGGGTCAATAACTTCTACGTAAAGGAAGTCGTCCCAAATGTGCATGCCGTTGTTTTCTTTGCAACTGATGCCGATGCCGGGACCGTAGATTTCGGTTAAGCCGTAAATGTCATACAGTTCGGCGCCTAGGATGCTCTGGATGCGGTCACGCATTTTTTCGCCCCAGCGTTCGGAACCGGTAATGATGCGCTCAATGTGAATTTTGTCCTGTAGGCCCTGCTTCTCCACTTCTTCGGCAAGCAGAAGGGCATAGGAGGAAGTGGAACAGAGTACGTTGGTGCCAAGGTCCTGCATCATCTGCAACTGCTTGGCGGTGTTTCCGGGGCCCATGGGAATGCACATGGCACCAAACTTTTCAATGCCGGCCTGGAAGCCGACACCAGCGGTCCAAAGGCCATAACCGGTGGCATTTTGGATATGGTCGGTCTTTTTGCATCCGGCAAATTCAAAGCAGCGGGCAAACATGGTGGCAAAGTCATCTACGTCCTTTTTGGTGTAAGGGATAATGACCGGGGTGCCGGTGGTGCCGGAGGAAGAGTGAATACGAACAATATCTTCGTCCTTGCAGGCACGAATGCCAAAGGGATAGGCGTCCCGCAGATCCTGTTTTTCAGAAAAGGGAAGCTTTAAAAAGTCTTCTTCGGTCTGAACGCCGGTGATGCCGGCCTCTTCCAGCCGCTTTCCGTAAAAGTTACCGGAGGCCAGAAGGCGTTTAACCTGCTTGTCTACCAGTTCTAATTGCGTTTGATTAATGTGCATGGTGGTTACTCTCCTTTAGGGGCAGCTTCATACTGCAGTGCTGCAAAGTTCAGTTCCTGGAACTTTTGCGGCACTTTTTCTTTAATGGCCTCCGTAATATCCTGTACGGAAAGCGGAAGGACGTTGCTGCGAACGGCAACGCCAAGCAAAACAACGTTCAGGCATTTGGCGTTGCCAAGGGCAGTCAGTGCCTTGTCGGCATCTACCAAGTAAAGGTGCTGTACGTGGTCTTGCAGGTAAGCTAAAATTTCGGCCTCCTTGTAGGTGGAAATGCCGATGTTGGCACTGACCGGCTTCACCGGCCGGTTGCTAACAACTACGGTGCCGCCTTCCTTTAAGTAAGGCAGCATGCGCAGGGTTTCTGCCGGCTCAAAGCCGATAATCAGGTCTGCTTTGCCAAGGCCAATCTGCGGAGCGTAAACGTCTCCTAAGCGAATATGGCTGACAACAGATCCTCCACGTTGGGACATGCCAATGGTTTCTGCTGTTTTAACAGGAATATTTTTCTTCATGGCGGCAGCGGCAATTAAACGGGAGGCCAGAACGGTTCCCTGTCCGCCGACACCACAGAGGAGAATATTGGTTTCAGACATTTTTTTCACCTCCGGAAATGGCGTTGACCGGGCAGATTTGTTCGCACAGTGTACAGCCGGTACAAAGGGTGGTATCTATGCTGGCTTTCTCCGCCTTAAACTGTAACGCCGGGCAGCCCAGTTCTTCTACACAGGCTTTGCAGCCAATGCATTTTGCCGGGTCTACCTTGGAATGGCCCTTTGGCTTGGCCAGTACAATGCAGGGAGAACGGAAGATAATGGCTTTTACTCCTTTTTCTTCCGAAACCTGTTTGATTAGTTCTACTGATTCTGCAAATTGGAGCGGGTCTGCGGTAACAACGGTGGTAAGGCCAATGCCGCGCAAAACGGATTCAATGGAAACCGGTGTAACCTTTTTGCCCATCATGGTGACACCAATGCCGGGGTGCGGCTGCTGACCGGTCATGGCTGTGGTGTGGTTGTCTAACACAATCAGGGTCATATCTGCCTGATTGTAAAATGCGTTAATAACTCCGGTAATGCCGGAAGCAAAGAATGTGGAGTCTCCGACAAAGGCAAAGCACTTGGTGTCAGGTTCCGTATGGTAAACGCCCTGTGCAATAGTAATGCCGGCACCCATGCAAAGGCAGGTGTCACACATGTCCAGCGGCGCGGCATTCCCTAAGGTATAACAGCCGATGTCACCGCAGTAAATGGTCTTTTTGCCAAGCATGGCTTCTTTGACGGCGTAAAAGCTGGCTCTGTGCGGACATCCGGCACAGAGAACCGGCGGTCGGATTGGCAACTCCGGAACATCCGTGGGGGCGTTTTCTGCACCCGTGCGATTCAGCTTTTCTTCCTCCAAAAAGTCACAAAGCAGTTCTGCTACGTAATCTACATTATTTTCACCGGCTGGTTTGACGTCTCCGGTCAGTTTTCCTTTTACGGTTAACGGTAGGTGATATTTTCCGGCTACCTTCAGCAATTCCTGCTCCAAAACCGGATCCAGTTCTTCAATGCAAAGAACTTCATCCAAGTCTTTGACAAAGTCCAGTACCAGATCTTCCGGGAAGGGGAATGGGGTTGCAATTTTGCAAACAGCCGGATGCTTTTCCGGATTTAGGTGGTCCATGGTATAGGCAAAGTTAATGCCATGGGTCAGAATGCCTTTTTTGGAAGGGCTTCCAACCGCCGGAATGATCTGATTTCCGGAATACCGGGAAAGAGTGTGCCGTAGTTCGGCGTTTCTTTGTTCTATCAGTCCATGATTCCGCAAGGACAGGCGTGGGAAAATAACCCAGCGGGAGGCATCTTTTTGGAAGCCTTCCGGGGTATTGGTTTTATATTCTTCTGCGTCTTTGACAGAAATGGCTTCATAACCATGGTCAATGCGGGTGGTGGCCCGGAAAAAGACCGGAGTGCCGAATTGCTCAGAAAAGGCAAATGCATCCTGAATCATGGTATAGGCTTCTGCTACAGAGGACGGATCAAAGACTGGTACTTTGGAAAACTGTCCAAAGGTGCGGGTGTCTTGCTCCGTCTGGGAGGAGATGGGGCCAGGGTCGTCTGCCACCATGACTACCATGCCGCCTTTTACACCAATATAGGAAAGGCTCATGAGCGGGTCAGAAGCTACGTTCAGGCCGACCTGTTTCATGGTGACCAGGACACGGGCCCCGCTGTAGGCAGCACCGGCGCCAACTTCCATGGCGGCCTTCTCATTAATGGACCATTCTACATGAATGTGACCCGGATTTCGTTTGGCAATGGTTTCCAGTACTTCCGTAGATGGGGTGCCCGGGTAACCGGCAACCAGGTTGACGCCGGCTGCCATAGCGCCTAACGCAATGGCTTCGTTCCCCATTAAAAATTCCTGATGCATGTACACATTCCTCCAGAAAATAAAAAATCCTGCCCCGGGAAATTTCCGAGACAGAAGGACTTAGTCCCGGAAATCATACTCTTCTTTGTGGGATTCCCGGAATAACTGGTAGACGGCCTGTACCGTTTTGGGATTTTCTACCAAGGAGAAATCGTCCCCTTCTACCAGTAGAATCAGCACTTCATCTGTGCTGGAACCTTCCGTGGGACGTAAGGCAACATATTGTCCGCCACGGTAGTCTATTTCATCTAAAAATTCAAAGGCAATTTCATTGCCATCTTCGTCATAAAGATACAGGATACTGTCCATTTTTTTACCCCTTTCTTTTCTGCGATTCAGTATAACAGAAACGTTAAAAACTTGACAAGAGAAAACGCTCAAAACCGCGTACTTATTTGCTATAATGGGTCCGTATTGCAGAATTGCAATTTCCTGATAAAGGAGAAGAAGAAACCATTATGGATGAAAACAAAGTTGTTTTTTTGGATGTGGATGGGACGCTGATAGATTACCACGGCGTTTTTCCAGAATCGGCAAGGGAGGCACTCCGGATTGCCCGCTCAAATGGCCACCAGATGGTTGTCTGTACCGGACGGGCATTGTGCCAGATAGAAAGCTGGTTTCCTATGGAACTGGTAGATGGCATGATTACGGCAGCCGGTTCCAGCGTCTATCATAAAGAAAAGCTGATTTATTCTACCACATTTGAAGCAGAACATACCAAACAGATGGTACAGTACTTCCAGGAAAACCGGATGCCGTTTTTTCTGCAGTCCGAAAAGAAGTTGTATTCCGCCAATTGGTGTAAGGAAGCCGGCATGGCTTTGTTCCGTGGAAAGGGCTTAAATGCGGAAGCAGTAGAAAAAGTTTATGGCACCGTTGACTTTGTAAAGGAGCCCTGGCTTCAGCCGGGTATTGAAAAGGCACTTTACTACAATTGCCGCAGGGCGCCGGAACAGGTGGAACAGGATCTGGACGGATACTTCAAAATTACGGATTCCAGTTTTAAACTGTCCCGTTTTTGTGACGGAGAAATTACGCTTGCCGGCATAGACAAAAGCGCCGGCATGAATGCTTATTTGCAGGAAGTCGGTATTCCAAGGGAAAACTCCATTGCCTTTGGAGATGGCCCCAATGATATGGAAATGATACAATATGCGGGACTTGGTATTGCCATGGGCAACGGTACCACTGCCTTAAAGCAGGTGGCGGATCGCGTTTGCGGAGACGTCAACAAGGATGGTCTTTATTTTGCTTTCCTTGGACTGGGTTTGTTGCATTCCTGAACCGTCAGCTCCTGCACCGTAAGGGTGTGCTCTGTATCGTCAATGCTGAATCGCACGTTATAATTCAAATACGTCAGACCGTACACACGGCCCGGCTTTCGCTGATATTGCGGACGCGGGTCGTGTTTTAATATGCCCAGCAATTCCTGCCGGCAGACCTCCGGAATCTGCTGCAGCAGGGTGTCCGGAAAGACAACCTGCAATTGCAGGTCCGGCAGCGTGTCAGTGTATCCGCCGGAGGCGTCCGGCACAGCGTCGGCGTAGGGCAGATAGGGCTTAATATCAAAAATGGGCGTTCCGTCCATCAGATCCACGCCGGAGACGGTAATGACCGGCCCTTCCGGCCCGTCTAAGGAAATGGATTCTATTTTCACTACGGTCAGTCCCAGATTGTTTGGCCGGAAGGGGGAACGGGTGGCAAACACACCCATGCGGGTGTTCCCGCCCAGGCGCGGCGGTCTTACCGTAACCGGCGGCGTTTCTCCGGGACGGACCGCCTCTGAGAACTGCCAGATCAGCCAAATATGGGAAAACGTTTCCAGCCCGCGCAGTGCATCCGGATTTCTGTACTTCGGTTCAAAGACAATGCGCCCCTGCAAAGCGGAAATAACACCGCTTTGCCGCGGCACGCCGAACTTGCCGGACAGGTTGGTTTCCATATGCGCAATTTGCTCCATAAAACGGCCTCCCGTATTGTATTTTTGCCTTTCCTGGATTAGAATTATACCACAAGTTCCAGGAAAAAAAGGAAGTAGCAGTATCATGTTAAAACCAATGAGAGTCTATGCGCAAATTGACTTAAACGCTCTTCGGTATAATTTGAAACAGAATATGGATCACGTCGGTGACAAGGTCAAAGTCATGGCCATTGTAAAAACAGACGCCTACGGTCACGGTGCGGTGCATGTTGCCAAAGCACTGAATGAAGAGGGCGTCTATGGTTTTGCGGTTGCCACCGTAGAAGAAGGCATGGAGCTGCGCAAAGCCGGTTTGCAAAACTCCATTCTGGTTTTAGGCCACGTTTTCTTCCGCGATTTACCGGAAGCCATTACCAATCATATTCTGTTAACCGTAGATAACCTGGTGGATGCCAAACGCATTTCCGAAATTGCCGTTGCCATGCAGACCACCGCGCGGATTCACATTAAAGTGGATACCGGTATGGGCCGTCTTGGCTTCCAGCCAACAGAAGAAAGCAAACAGCAAATTTTAGAAATTAATCAACTGCCGCAGGTAGACATAGATGGTATCTTTACCCACTTTGCCATGGCAGACAGCAAAGATAAAACCAGCATGGAACATCAGGAAGCGCTCTTCTTAGACTTTGTTAAGGATTTGGAAGAGCGGGGAATTCACTTCCATCTTCGCCATATGTGCAATTCTGCCGCCACCATGGAAAAAGAAGACGGCTTCCTGGACATGGTGCGAGTTGGCGCTACGCTGTACGGATTTAGTCCAAGCAATGAGGTTTCCAACAAGTATATTCAGCCAAAACCGGTTCTTAGCCTGATTAGCCATGTTTCCCATATTAAGGATGTTGGCCCCGGTTTTACCGTAAGTTATGGCTCCACCTATGTAACCAAGGATGAACATACTGTCATTGCTACGGTCCCTGTTGGCTACGGAGACGGTTATCCGCGTAGCCTTTCCAATAAGGGCTATGTCTTAATTGGTGGTAAAAAGTGCCCTATCTTGGGCCGCGTAACCATGGACCAGTGCATGGTAGATGTTACGGCACTGGACCACGTCTCCATTGGAGACGAAGTGGTTCTGATCGGCAAACAAGGGGACCAGGAAATTACGCTGGATGAACTGGGAGAACTGTCTGGTCGCTTTAATTATGAGTTTGCCTGTGACCTGAACCAGCGGGTTCCCAGATTATACGAATAACACAGAATTATGGAATATTATTCTTTAAGCCAGTATCTAAAAGATGAATACGGAGAAAAGCTGTATAAGCTTTCTCTGTCCGGTGCCGGGACCTGTCCGAATCGGGATGGGTCCCTTGGTGTTTCCGGCTGCGCCTTCTGTTCCGAAGGCGGCTCCGGGGACTTTGCGGCTCCGGCGGATTGGCCGCTGGACAAACAAATGGAGTTTGCCAAACGCCGTGTGGCCGGAAAGTCCCACGCGGACCGGTACATTGCTTATTTTCAGAGTTATACCGGCACCTACGGAGACTTGGACCGCCTGAAAGCACTCTACACCGAAGCGGTCAACCGACCCGAGGTGGCCGTGCTTTCCATTGCCACCCGGCCGGATTGTCTTGGCCCGGAGGTTATGGAAATGCTGACCGAACTCCGGGCCAGGAAGCCCGTCTGGGTAGAGCTTGGGCTGCAGACCACCAGGCCGGACTCCGTTCGGGCCATTCGCCGCGGTTACCCAAACGAAGTTTACGCAGACGCGGTGCATGCCCTGAACGCCGCCGACATCAAAGTAGTAACCCACGTTATCCTGGGCCTCCCCGGGGAAACGTTGGATGACATGCAGGCCACGGTGCAATACGCCTGTCGGCAGGGCACCTGGGGCCTGAAACTCCAACTGCTCCACATTTTGGAAGGAACTACCTTTGCTGAAGAGTACAGGGCCGGAAGAATAACCCCATTAGACGAAGACACCTATATCCATTATGTCTGTGAAATTTTAAAAGCTCTTCCCAAAGACATTGTCATCCATCGTCTGACCGGGGACGGCCCCAAGAATATCCTGTTGGCGCCCACGTGGAGTGCCAACAAAAGAGAAGTGCTGAATCGCCTGAACAAGGCAATTAAAGAAACCACAAAGGAATGTGCAAAAGAGGGCGTGGTTTCATCTTGCGTGACAGAAAAATTTTCGCTATAATATCCCCGCAGATGCGCCTGTGGTGAAATTGGCAGACACGCATGTTTTAGGAGCATGTACTTCGGTGTGCGGGTTCAAGTCCCGCCGGGCGCACCAAAAAAGGACACACCTAACCGGTGTGTCCTTTTTTATTGCTTTACTTCTTTTCCATTGTGCAATGGAACGGCCCAAAACTGCCTTTCTTTAAAATCAGCTCCATGCCGGTGACGTCTATGACTTTGGCGGTGCTTAACAGTTCATATTGTCCGGAGGGGTCAAAGACCCGGTAGCCGCTCAGGTGGAATCCGTTGCGTTCGTAAAAGCGTAAGCGGCTGACTCGCTGGTCATAATTTTTGGCGGATTCATCCAACGGCTCTATGCAAAGGTACAATTCCTGCCCGGCATAAGTGTCCTTCAGAAAATCCAGGATGCGGGAACCATTGCCCTGCCCGCGCAACTCCGGGTTTACGGCAAGAAAGATGACAAAAACCGTGTCTTCTTCCTGTGTCAGGTGAGCAAGCCCTAAGAATTTCCCATCATCATAAAACGCCAGCAGCTCCGTGGTTTCTTCGTAGGCAGTGGCCCGTAAAAGCCAGACCGGCATTCGTTCATTGAATGGAAATGCCTGGCGATACAGTTTTCCTACCTCCCGATATGCTTTACTAAAATACCGAACTTTCCTGACTTCCATGAAAATCTCCTTTGTTATTATTACAAATAGTCTCCAAGATATTTTAACATGGTTTTCAATATATTTCTGTCATTGAGGTTTATTTAAATCAGAAAAGGTAAAATAACCCTCCAGTCCAAAAGAATGGACAATAAAGTATCGGGGTGGTAGAGTTATGGTAGGTAAAATAACTTGGGGGTGACAGGGTGAACAACGGAAAAAGAAATACCAAATTAAAGCTGTTGTATCTGTTGGATATCCTGAAGGATTTGACAGATGAAAACCATGCTTTAAATTCCGACAAAATTATTGCACAGTTATCAAAGCGGTCCGGGATTACGGCGGAACGGAAGTCCATTTATACGGATTTGGGTGCTTTGCAGGACTACGGGTATGACATTGTCAGAGTCTCTTCCGGGAAAAAAGGTGTATTTCTTGGAGACCGAAAATTTGAGTTGCCGGAAGCCCGGCTGCTGATTGACGCGGTCCGCTCCGCCGGATTCATTACTGCGGAAAAAACAACGGCACTGACAGAAAAAATCCTGTCGGATTTCAGTATTTATGACCGGGAGTTCTTGCAGGAGTCGGTGTACTTTAGCCAGGACGCTAAAACCACCAATCATAAGACGTATTATTATATTAATGATCTGGCGGAGGCCATCAGCAAAGGGAAAAAAGTACGGCTTAGTTATTATAAGTTCCGCTATGTGCCCGGAGAAGCACCACATCGCGAAAAAAGAATATTTACACTGACGCCGTATGCTTTAATCTGGTCCAATGACCGGTATTACGCCATTTGCAACAGAGAAACCCATGATAACTTTATGCAGATTCGGGTAGACCGGATTGTGGGTGTGGAAATTTTAGAAGAGCCGGCACGGGACTGCGCTGAGTTTAGCAATTATACGGATGGCTTTAATGTAGTAGATTACATGGAACAGAACTTCAACGGATTTTCCGGAAAGCCGGTGAAAGTGGAACTGTTGTGTAGTAATTTGCTGTTGGATGAGGTAAAGGATCGCTTTGGCCAATCCACACCGATTTCCTTCCAGAAAGGGGACCGGTTTGTGGCAAAGGTGCACGCCTCTGATTCAGAAGGGTTCCTGAACTGGGTGAACCAGTTTGGAGATAAAATGCTGGTGCTGAATCCTCCGGAAATGAAAGAAAAGCTGAAGGAAAGAGCTACAGCTACGTTAGCCCTTTATCAAAGCATGGAGGAAACATCTTAATGGAAAAAATAAATTACCAGAAGCAATTGGAACAAGTGGTGGCGGGGCTGACGGACAAGCCGCGGCTGCTGCTCCACAGTTGCTGTGGACCCTGTTCCAGTTATGTACTGGAGTATTTGGAACCCTGGTTTGATTTAACTGTGTTTTACTATAATCCGTGCATTGCTCCGGCGGAGGAATATCTCCACCGCAAGGCGGAGCAGCAGCGGCTCATAACAGAAATGAATGCCGCCGGTTCCGCCATTTCCTTTGTGGAAGGGAATTATAACCACGAAGAATACCTGCAGAAAATTGCAGGTCTGGAGCGGGAACCGGAAGGCGGCAACCGTTGTCATGTCTGTTATGAACAGCGGTTGCGCGGCGCAGCAGTCTACGCCAAAGCCGGCGGCTTTGACTGGTACTGCACCACGCTTTCCGTCAGCCCCTACAAAAATGCTGCCCTCCTGAATGCCATCGGGCAGCGCTTAGGGGACCAGTACGGGGTTCCTTTTTTGCCGTCGGACTTTAAAAAGAAAGATGGCTACAAACGCTCTATTGTGCTTTCCAAAGAACACGGGCTGTATCGCCAAGATTATTGCGGCTGCGAATTCTGTAGCCATGGAGGTTAATAAAACATGAAGACAAAACCCAATCGGGAAGAATTTCGCAAAATGATCATGTTCTTCCTGGTCATTTCCATATTGGCATCCTTGACAGTGGCCTTTGCTTACGCCTGGATTCGCTACTTCAACGTCGGTATTATCTGGGCCTTTGACCGCAGAGGTAACTATTTAATTGTTCTTTTGTACTTTGTATTGCAATATCTGTTTTCCCGCATTTATGGTGCCTTGAAAATAGACCAGTACAAGGTGGGGAACATTGTTTACTCGCAGGGCCTGTCTACCGCTATTGTAGACATTGTAATGTATTTTGTTATGTCTCTGATTGCCCGTAAAATGGTAGCGTTAGTGCCACTGCTGTTGCTGTTTGTTGTGCAAATGGGCATCATTCTTATCTGGGCGTATCTTGGCTCTTATCTGTATAACAAGATGTATCCGCCGCGTAACCTGGTGCTTGTTTATTCGTATCACTCTGCCACCAACCTGGTACGGAAAATGTCTGTTCGGGATGACCAATTCCATATCTGCGAGGCAGTGGATGTAGAACAGGGACTGGACTACATTAAAGAGCGGATAGACCAATATGATGGTGCCATTATTTGTGATATCCAGGGCTCCTTACGCAATGACATTTTGAAGTACTGTTATGCCAATGGAAAGTTGACCTATGTTACCCCAAAGCTGTCCGATATTATTTTAAGCGGCTCGGAAGAGGTTCACTTATTTGATACGCCGTTAAACCTGTGCCGCAACAGTGGCTTGTCTTTTGAACAGCGGGTATTCAAACGGCTGATTGATATTTTTGTTTCTTTGGTTGGCCTGATTGTTACCGGATGGCTGATGATTATTGTAGCCATTTGCATTAAGCTGGAAGATGGTGGCCCCGTGTTCTTCCGTCAGGACCGCGTTACCAAGGATGGCAAAGTGTTCCGCATTATTAAGTTCCGCTCTATGATTGTAGACGCGGAAGCGGATGGCAAGGCCCATCCGGCCGAAAATGACGATGACCGCATTACCAAAGTGGGCCGGATTATCCGTGCCACCCGCTTTGACGAAATGCCGCAAATCTTCAATATTTTAAAGGGTGAAATGTCTGTTGTTGGTCCGCGTCCTGAACGCGTGGAACACGTGGCCAAGTACACAGAGGAAATCCCGGAATTCAAATACCGCTTAAAGGTAAAAGCCGGATTAACCGGCTATGCCCAAATTTACGGCAAATACAATACCACTGCGTATGATAAGCTGAAGCTGGATTTGGACTACATTGAAAAGTACTCTGTCAGCACAGACTTGCAGTTGATTTTCCAAACGGTTAAAGTTCTTTTCATGAAGGAATCTACGGAAGGCTTTGAAACGGAATCTGTTCCGGACGCCACCGGAAAGCCGGAAAGCTAAGAAGCGGAACCCAAAACAAGATACCAAAAGAGGATAAAGTCCCAGTGTGGTTTCCACACTGGGACTTTGCTTTTAAAGAAAGAAAAAGGGTGGTGGTTGGCCGATTTTTGGCTTACCACCATGACAAAATGCACTGATGAATGGTCCGTGAACGAAGAAAAAGGACAGCCTTTTGGCTGTCCTCTTCCTGTGTGTGTTTATTACTTTTTGTATGAATGGATGTTTAAATTAGGCAATTGTGAAGGACTGAACTAAAGGCAGTGCCATGTAGTTGCCTCCAACTAAGAATGCAGTAGCAACATATTTGCCTGCTTCCGTAGGAGCAGTTGTGGAAATGTAAGGCTTGTTTGCGGAAGTAAGACCGCTGTAAATAACCTTTACGCCATCCTGTACGTGACCGGCTGTACCGTTGTACATTACAACCGCGCCCTTGGTCGGGTCATTGTCTTTCCACTGCAGGGTTGCACCCCAACGCTTCTTTACAACCAAAGTGCCATAGTCCTGTGCATTTTCATAATTGCTACCAGTTCCAAGAGCAACTACGGCGTAAGCGCCGGCGCGGTTCGGGGTACCAATGGCAATGCGGGAATCATCAATGACGGTGGATACTAAATCGCTGTTCAGAATCTTCAAGACGGCTTCAAATCCACTGGTGTCTACACCAAGAGTATTTAAGACTTTAAGTAAGGCTTCGTTGCTCAGGAAATCCTTGAACTGCTTTACGGTCATGCCTTCGGCAAGACGTTCTTCAAGAGTGTATTTGTCCTTATCAATCAATTTCCAGGCCTCAGCAACCAATTTGTTGCTGATAACGGAAGTAACCTGTTCCGGAAGGTCAACATACAATCCAATGTCAGCAGAAGTGTTAATGCCGGCGAAGATGGTGTAAGTGTAAATATCATCATCTTCCGGGGTTACGGTTACGTAATCGGTCAGCTTTTCGTCACAGTAAACGCTCTTGAAGAAGGGAACGTCTACCTTCATGGTACCTTTAGTAACGGTTACGGTTCCAATTGCTGGTAAGGAAGCATCGTAATTATCATTTCCTTTGTACGTAATAGAAAAGGTCCGAGCGTCACCAACGTTTCTAATGGCCATGGTGAAACTAAAGTCTTCATAGGAAACGTCATCTGGCAAGGTCGAGTTTTCTTTGTCCAGTACCGTGTTGAATAACTCTTCATACATGACTTCTTTATCAACGTTATAGGCAATGGATTGATCTTTCTTCAAAGAAATTTTGGCAGACTCTTTGCCATTGAAAATATTGATAACAGATGGAGTCTTTGCAGAAGCTGCAAACGAACTCAGGCCAACAATGTTGAAGGAAAGG
>CAVCCW010000026.1:0-23299 GCA_963600825.1 Bacteroidaceae bacterium
AAGCACTCCTGAAAGAGGGCGTAGATCCTTCTTTTATGGAACAGCATAAGCCCGGATATATTTATCGCAAGAAGGACTGGAATCTGTTCCGGCAGGCAGACATTATTATTTGCATGACGCGCAGTCACTACTTTTGGACGCCCATCTTTTTTTGGAAAAAGATGAAAACCCTGACCCAAGCGGCGGAAGGTACCTATAAACCGGTACCGGACCCCTGGCTGATTCGGGACGAAGAAAAGTATATTGCGCAGATGGATATTATTAAAGGATACTTGGAAGAATATAAAGAAAAACTGAAAGCAGAACTGGCTTAAAGACCTAAAATGCAAAGACCCGTTGCAGACACAGATTTGTGCTCTGCAACGGGCTTTCTTTTGGCAAAAATAAAATCATACTGATTTGGTAGGAATATTTGGGAAAATGGTTGAAATGGCCTATTTAAAGTAATATACTTATCGACGGTAGAAATCCTATTATTTTGGTGGGATTTTAAACTTTAATTTATTTATGATGTGTTATGACACTTCTTCAGGAGGTTTTATTATGCCAGATTTACTGAAGGTTTCTGACCTGCATGTAAGCGTAGAAGATAAACAAATTCTCCACGGACTGAATCTGACCATTCATCCGGGAGAAACCCATGTTTTATTGGGACCGAATGGCGCCGGCAAGTCCACGCTCGGAAACGCCATTATGGGCAACCCGGCCTACCAGGTAACGGCCGGAGATATTCTTCTGGAAGGACAGAGCATTCTGGAAGACAGTACGGATGCCCGTGCCAAAAAGGGCCTGTTCATGAGCTTCCAGAATCCGTTGGAAGTGCCCGGTATTACGCTGTCTAATTTTATCCGTTCCGCTTTGGAACAAAAGACCGGGGAGCGGGTACGCCTTTGGGATTTCCGGAAGAATATCCGGAAGAAAATGGCACTGCTGCAAATGGATGAATCTTATTCCGACCGGGACCTGAACGTGGGCTTCTCCGGCGGCGAAAAAAAGAAATCTGAAATTTTGCAACTGCTGATGCTGGATCCGAAGCTGGCCATTTTAGATGAAACAGACTCCGGCTTGGACGTAGATGCGGTACGCACGGTTTCTGAAGGCGTTGCAGAATTCCAGAAGGAAGCGGATAAGTCTTTGCTGATTATTACGCATAGTACTAAGTTACTGGAAGCATTGCACGTAGATTACACCCACATTTTAGTGAACGGCCGGATTGTAGTCACCGGAGATGCTTCTTTGGTGGAAGAAATTAATGAGAATGGCTTTGAAAAATACATTCCTGCTGCTGAAGCAGAATAACGCAGACGCAGAGTAAGGAGGGTATCTGATGAAGGAAAAAACTTACGTTGCCGACGTCCCACGGGATCTGTATGATTTCAAAGACGAAGAGCGCGAAGAAGATTTCTATAAAGTAGACAGTGGTCTGACCCCTGATATTGTGGATCAGATTTCTAAGGAAAAGAATGACCCGGAATGGATGCACGATTTCCGCTTGCACTGTCTGGATATATATAATCACACAGACATGCCGAACTGGGGTCCCAGTACGGAAGAACTGGACATGGACCATATTGTCACCTATGTTCGTCCCAAGACCAACATGAGTGCCAAGTGGGAAGATGTACCGGAAGATATTAAGAACACCTTTGAACGTCTGGGCATCCCGGAAGCGGAGCGGAAATCTCTGGCCGGCGTGGGTGCACAGTATGATTCGGAGCTGGTATATCATAATGTAAAGGCGGAAGTGGCCGCCCTTGGTGTTGTTTATACGGACCTGGAAAGCGCACTGCACGGCCCTTACGCCGACATGATCCGGAGCCACTTTATGAAACTGGTTCCGCCAACCGACCATAAGATGGCAGCGTTGCACGGTGCCGTATGGTCCGGCGGATCCTTTGTCTACGTGCCGAAAGGCGTAAAAGTGGAAATTCCGCTGCAGTCTTACTTCCGTTTGAATGCACCCGGTGCCGGCCAGTTTGAGCATACCCTGATTATTGTGGACGAAGGCGCAGACCTCCACTTTATTGAAGGCTGCTCAGCACCAAAATATAACATTGCCAACCTGCATGCCGGTTGCGTAGAACTGTTTGTCGGAAAGAATGCCAGAATGCGGTATTCCACTATTGAAAACTGGTCTAAGAATATGTACAACCTGAACACTAAGCGGGTTTTGGTAGAAGAAGGTGCCCATATGGAATGGGTCTCCGGTTCCTTTGGTTCCCACACATCCTATCTGTATCCTATGACCGTATTAAATGGCGATGGAGCCAGCATGGAATACACGGGTATTACCTTTGCCGGAGCGGGACAGGAACTGGATACCGGTATGAAGGTGCAGCATAATGCTCCTAACACCACTTCTTCCGTGAATATGCGTTCCATCTCCAAGGATGGCGGTGCTTCCATTACCAGAAGTTCCGTTGTTATCGGAAACAAGGCTAAGCATGCCAAAACAACGGTATCCTGTACCTCGTTAATGCTGGATGACCGTTCCCGTTCCGACACCATTCCGGCTATGGACATCCGCACGGATGATGCTGATGTTGGACATGAAGCCAAGATCGGCCGGATTTCCGATGACGCTATCTTTTATCTGATGTCCAGAGGCATTTCTGAAGAAGACGCCAGAGCTATGATTGTATCCGGCTTTGCCGATTCCATTTCGAAAGAATTGCCACTGGAATATGCCGTTGAAATGAACAACCTGATTCGCCTGGAAATGAAGGGCGCAATCGGCTAAAGGAGGGGAAAACAGAAATGCAACCAGTAGAATTAAGCATTAACCATCTGCCTTCTCCTACCTGGAGATGGCTGAAAGTCAATGACTGTAAAGTTTCTTTTCCGGCTGCCCCGGCTGCGGAAGCAACCGCTGATTATTCCGCTTTTGACGGAATTGCCACCGGTGCCGGACAGGAATTTAATCAATACATGACAAAGGCAAATACCTTTGTGGAAACTTTTGAAGGAAAGACAGAAGAACCGCTTCGTCTGCCGATGTACTTTGCTGCGGAAAACACGCTGAATCGCTACGGGTTCCGGGTACAGGAAGATGCGGAGCGGGTGGTCATCATGGACTTTACTTCTGCTGAAGACGCTGGCTCTGCCGGTGTTCAGACCAAAGCCATTTTGGAAAAAAATGCGGTACTGACCCTGGTGCAGATTCATCGTTGTGGGGACGATTTTACCCTGATAAATGACGTTGGAATTCAGGTACAGGAGGGCGCCACAGCAAAAATCATTCATGTGGTTTTGGCTGGAAAGCACACCATGATTGGCACGGAAGTTTCCCTGCAGGGAGATAAGAGTGTAACTGATATTCATACGGCATATCTGGTAGAAAAAGATCACCGCCTGGATATGAATTACAATATTCCGGTTTACGGGAAGCAAACTCGCTCGGATTTGTCTGCCAAAGGCGTTCTGCGGGACACTGCCTGGAAAACCATGCGAGATACCCTGGACTTCAAGCGCGGCTGTGCCGGCTCATCCGGAGACGAAATGGAAGACGTTATGTTGCTGTCGGATGGCATTGTAAACCAGAGCGTACCGCTGATTTTGTGTGAAGAAGAGGATGTGGAAGGAAACCACGGTGCCTCTATTGGCCAGTTACGGGAAGACCTGCTCTTTTATTTGGAAAGCCGCGGTATTTCGGAAGCCAACATCTATGAACTGTTGGCCCAGGCAAGACTGGATGCTGTCATCAAGATGATTCCGGATGAACAAACCGTAGCACAATTCATTGAAACAGAGGAGGATTGTCCATGCTGAATGTAACTGAAATTCGGAAGGATTTTCCCTTCTTTACGAATCAGCCGCTGGCTTATTTGGACAACTCTGCCACCTCGCAGAAGCCAAAATGTGTGCTGGATGCGGAATATCAATTTTATGTGGATTCCAATGCTAATCCGTTTCGTGGAATTTATGACTTAAGTACACGTGCCACAGATGCCTATGAAAACGCACGCCATGCAGTGGCAGAATTGCTTCATGCGCCGGATGACAGCCAGATTGTTTTTACTCGTAACGCATCGGAAAGCCTGAATCTGCTTGCCTATTCCTTTGGCGATTTAGTGCTTCACCCCGGAGACGAAATTCTTGTTTCCACCGCAGAGCACCACAGTAATATGCTCCCGTGGCGGGCTGCCGCAGAACGACATGGCGCCACTGTAAAATACCTGGATATGGACGCTTCCGGTTTAATTACACCGGAAATGGTAAAGGCTAATTTAACGGAGCATACGCGCATTTTTGCAGTAGCACAGGTTTCCAACATCTTCGGTCGGGAAAATCCTATTCGGGACTTTGCTGCAGTTTGTCACGCCAACGGGACCTATTTGGTTTGTGACGGCGCACAGAGTGTGCCGCACATGGCGGTAGATGTGCAGGATTTGGATGTGGATTTCCTTGTCTTCTCCGGTCATAAAATGCTGGCTCCCATGGGCATTGGAGCTTTGTACGGCCGGAAGGAACTGTTGGAACAAATGCCGCCGTTTCTGACCGGTGGGGAAATGATTCAATCCGTTTCCAAGGAGCGGATTACGTTGGCGCAGTTGCCGCACAAGTTTGAAGCCGGTACGGTAAATGCTGCCGGTGCAGTTGGACTGGCGGAAGCCATCCGGTATCTGAATGAAATCGGATTTGATGCCATTCAGGAACGGGAAAATGCTCTGACCAAGCAACTGATTGAGGGGGCCAGAAAGGTGCCTCATGTTCATATTCTTGGGGCAGAGGATCCGGAAGACCACCATGGCATTATGACCTTCCAGATTGACGGCGTTCATCCACATGATGTGGCCGCTATTTTTGCTGATCAGCAGGTGGCTGTTCGAGCCGGACACCATTGTGCACAGCCACTGCATATTCTGCTTGGTGTGCCAAGCACCACACGGGCCAGCTTAATGTTCTATAATACAGAGGAAGAAGTAGACCGCTTCCTGGCGGTGCTTTCCCAAATCAGAGGAGCTATGGGTTATGCCGATTAATCGCTTTTATAATGAAATTCTGACGGATCACAATATTCACCCGGGTCATAAATATAACCTGGAAGATGCCAATCTGGCACTGGAGGGGGTAAACCCGTCCTGCGGAGATGACATTGTACTGCAATTGAAGCTGTCGGAAGATGGCAGAATTGAAGACGGCTCCTTTAACGGAGACGGCTGCGCCATTTCCCAGGCCTCTGCAGACATGATGCTGGATCTGATCATTGGCAAGACCAAAGACGAAGCACTGCATTTAGCAGATTTGTTCCTGCGGATGATCAAAGGCAACATTTCCGAAGAAGAACTGGATGAACTGGAAGAAGCATCCTGCTTGCAGGATATTTCGCATATGCCGTCCCGGGTAAAGTGTGCCGTCCTTGGCTGGCATACGCTGGAAGAGCTGGTACAGAAAGAACCAGGCTCTACTGACATGAGCAGTGTAACTACAGAATAAAAGGAACAAAACATGGAATTACAAGATCTGTATCGGGAACTGGGAATCAACCCGGAAACCGTAGCTTATACGGAAACCCTGCTGAAGGAATTAAAACCACGGTTTGATGCTATAGATCAAACCGCAGAATACAATCAGCTGAAGGTAATTAAAGCCATGCAGGACAATAAAGTAACTGCAGGCTGCTTTGCCGGCACCACTGGTTATGGTCATGATGACCTTGGAAGAGACACACTGGAAGACGTTTATGCGTCCTGCTTCCACACAGAAGCCGCGTTGGTTCGCTCCCAGATTACCTGTGGAACCCATGCTTTGGCAGTGGCTCTTTCCGCCAATCTGCTTCCGGGGGATGAATTGCTTTCTCCGAATGGGGCACCGTATGACACCTTAGAAGAAGTCATTGGCATTCGGGATTCTGTTTGCTCTTTAAAAGAGTATGGTGTTTCCTACCGTCAGGTGGACCTGCTGGAAGACAGCACGTTTGACTGGGACGGAATCAAGGCTGCCATTAACGAAAAAACAAAACTGATTACCGTACAACGTTCTAAGGGATATGCGTCCCGTTCCACCTTTAGCGTGGAACAGATTGGCGAATTAATTTGCTTCTGCAAATCCTGCAAGCCGGACGTTATTGTCATGGTAGACAATTGTTACGGGGAATTTGTGGAACGCATAGAACCAAGCGATGTAGGTGCTGACATGATGGTGGGCTCTTTAATTAAGAACCCCGGCGGCGGACTGGCTCCCATCGGCGGATATATTGTCGGCCGTAAGGACCTGATTGACCGCTGTGCCTGCCGCCTGAGTGCCCCGGGCATCGGCCAGGACGTCGGTGCCAGCCTGATGGTCAACACGCAGCTGTACCAGGGATTTTTCCTGTCACCGACGGTGGTGGCCGGTGCCCTGAAGGGTGCCATTTTAATGGCAAACGTTTATGAAAAGCTGGGATTTCCAGTGCGCCCGAACGGGACGGAAGACCGGCATGATATTATCCAATCCATAGAGCTGGGCTCTCCGGAGCGCATGTGTGCCTTCTGTGAAGGCATTCAGGCAGCCGCTCCGGTAGACGCGCATTTTGCGCCGATTCCGGCCCCGCTTCCGGGCTATGACAGCCAGGTAATTATGGCGGCAGGCGCTTTCGTGCAGGGTTCTTCCATTGAACTTTCCGCCGATGGCCCAATCCGTCCGCCGTATGCGGTTTATTACCAGGGTGGACTGACCTTTGCCCACGCCAAACTGGGCGTGATGATGTCTCTGCAAAAACTGTTGGATAAGCATTTGGTTACCTTGCCGTAACGGCAACAGCATACGCATTAGGAGCTGATAGCATGAAAAGCACCTTCGTTTTATGTCAGACGGAACAGGAGGGGAAGCCTTCTGCCAACTTAAAGCGTGCGGAACAGTGGGTGCAAAAAGCAGTGCAGAAGTATCATCCGGATGTGATTGTTTTTCCGGAGGTATATCAGTCGCACTATCCGCTTTCCACAGATCCTTTTACGGTGCAGGCCGCTGCAGAACCACTCAACGGGCCGTTTGTTACCGGTATGCAAAAGATTGCCAAAGAGGAGCACGTATGGCTGATTTTCGGAATGCGGGAATTAGCGGAACAGAAGCGCCATTATAATACGGTTGTTATTTTAGATAATAACGGATGCTTAATTGATACGTACCGGAAAGTGCACCTATATGATGCCTTTTCCTTCCGTGAATCTGATTTTGTGCAGGCGGGAAACACGTACTTTAAACCGATTTCCACACCGTTTGGCACGCTTGGTGTTTTCGTCTGTTACGAATTACGTTATCCGGAAGTTGCACGCGCCCTGACACAGGGCGGCGCCGATTTGCTGGTCCTGCCAACTGCCTGGGTCAAAGGCCCGCAGAAAAAAGAGCAATTCCGTGTGTTGGCCCGCGCTCGTGCTATTGAAAACGCGGCCTATGTGCTGGCGTGTGACCAATGCGGCCCGGACACACTGGGCTGTTCTCTTGCCGTGGATCCGTCTGGAAAGGTCCTGGCCGAAGCCGGCGCAACAGAAGCTATGCTGGTTGTTTCGATAGACACGGACAGGGTAGAACAGACACGAAAACAATGTCCATCCTATAAAGGAGTATAACAATGGAACTTTGGGATATTTATGATGAAAATAAAAAGCCAACCGGCAGAACCATGGTCCGGAATGACTGGAACATGAAACCGGGAGACTTCCATTTAACCGTTCTTGGCTGTATTAAGACGCCGGATGGTAAGTTCCTGATTACCAGGCGCGCTGAGGATAAAGCCTGGGCTCCGGGCCAATGGGAAATTTCCGGTGGCGGTGTACAGGCCGGGGAAAGCTCCTTCCAGGCAGTTTGCCGCGAAGTACAGGAAGAAACCGGATTAGATGTCAGCAAGGCAAACGGCGGTCTGGTATTTACCTACCAGCGAGTGAATCCGGAGGAAAAAGACAATTACTTTGTAGACGTTTATTGCTTTGAACGGGACGTGGATCCGGCAGAGGTACATCTGCAATTGCGGGAAACCAAACAGTGGCAGCTTGCCACTGCCGAAGAAATTGCCGTCCTTGGTGCGAAGGGCCAGTTCCTTCACTATGACAGTATTCGTCAAATCTTTGAATAACCAGAATAGAATAAAATAAAAAGAGCCGGTACAGAGTGTTTCTGTACCGGCTCTTTTGCTTCTTTTATTCGGCAGGTTCTTCTTTTGTAACAGACTCAGCAAGTTTTTCGGCGGCTTCTGTTTTGCCGGCCCGGAGTTCTTCCAGAATCTGGGTTAACAGTTCTTCTTCCTTGGTCAGTTCCGGCTCAGCCGGTTCTTCTTCCGGTTCCTCTTCTTTGTGCAGATGGGACAGGGAAGACAGGCGATTCAGCCCTTTGACAATGTTGAAGATGACAAACGCTACAATCAGGAAATTCAGAATAGCGGAAATGAAGTTTCCGTAGTTTAATGCGGTTCCACCGATCATGACCTTTAATCCTTCAAAACCATCTACGCTGAACAGACCGATAATCGGATTTAAAATGTCATCCATTAAGGAATTGACAATGGCGGTGAATGCTCCGCCGACAATAACACCGACGGCCATGTCCATGACATTGCCACGCATGATGAAGTCTTTGAATTCATTTAACAATTTCTTCATAGTTTTTCTCCTCTTATACAATTTATATAATATAGTACGGGATCATTATATAAGACAGGATCCTTTTACACAATATTGTTTCCTGAAAGAAACTTTAAAAATTTTTGAACAAATTATGACGAAACCACAATATGTTGTGGTTTCGTCTTTTTGTTCTACCAAACAGCAAAAAAGGGGTCTTGCACCTGGGGGAGCGCTAGCCTATACTAAAAACAACGAAGTGGGGCAAAGTGTCTGAAAAAGGAGCAAAGTGGAGCGAAAGGAGGAAGAAAAACATGGATTTTTTAGGAATCTACAATCATAACCTGGATGCCAAAAAGCGTGTTTTTATTCCTGCCAAGTACCGCGATGCTCTTGCAGGCGGCTTTGTTGTATGCAAGGCCCCGGACCACTGCCTCTACATCTATTCCCAGGAAGAGTGGGGACCGGTTGCTGCACAGGTAAAGTCTTTGCCGGGTACCGAAGAGTACCGCCGGTATAAAAGAGACTTCTTCAAGAATGCGGACATGGTGGAACTGGATAGCCAGGGAAGATTCACCATTAAAGCAGAGCTTGCAGAATATGCCGGATTAACCAAAGAGGTTGTCATTGCCGGAGCCGGAAATAAGTTTGAGCTTTGGAGTGCAGAAGCCTATGAAGAAGACTGCGGCCTGACTAAGACAGCAGACGAATTGAACATAGAGGTTATTTTCTAATGCCGGAACTGGAATTTTCTCATATCCCGGTTCTTCTGCAGGAAACCATTGATTCGCTGCAGATCAAACCGAATGGAATTTATGTGGATGCCACTGCCGGTGGCGGAGGGCATTCTTCTGAAATCAGAAATCACCTGGGCCCGGAAGGCAGATTAATTTGCCTTGACCAGGATCCGGATGCCATCCAAATTCTGAACGAACGCTTTTCTTCTGACGCCAGAATTACCATCGTCCACGATAACTTTAAAAATATCAAATCGGTATTGGATTCGCTGTCCCTTTCCGGAGTGGATGGCATTCTTGCCGACTTAGGGGTTAGCTCCCATCAATTAGATACCGCAGAACGCGGCTTTTCCTTCCATGCAGATGCACCACTGGATATGCGGATGAGCCAGGAAGGGCCGACTGCTGCTGACCTCTGCAATACCTTAAGTGCACAGGAATTAAAGCAAATTCTGTACACCTATGGGGAAGAAAAATACGCCCCTGCCATTGCAAACGCTATTGTAAGGGCCCGACAAGAAGCCCCCATTACCAGCACCTTACAGCTGAGTGACTTGGTGGCGTCTTCTGTTCCGGCCAAGGCCAGAAGAGCAAAACATCCTGCAAGAAAAACCTTTCAGGCACTGCGCATTGCCGTAAACGGGGAAATGGATGTACTGGACACCGCATTGAATGACATGTTTGACTGCTTAAATCCGGACGGCATCCTTTCCATTATTACCTTCCATTCTTTGGAAGACCGCATGGTAAAACAACGCTTTGCCCAGTTTTGCGAAGGCTGCATTTGCCCGCCGGAATTTCCGGTTTGCGTGTGCGGCAGAACACCGGCCGGCGCGCTTTGCTTTAAATTTCGCAGCGCATCCGAAGAAGAATTACAACAGAATCCAAGAAGCCGCAGTGCAAAGCTGCGCGCCATACAGAAAATAAAGGCTTACGAAAGGAGGGACTTTTAAATGGCAGCCAGAACGGCATATGCAGAACAGAGAAATTATTACGGGACGGCTGCTCCAAAAGTTCAGCCGATTCCGCAAGCAGCACCACCAAGACCAAAAGTAGTCCGCAAGAGCAGGGCCGCACGGAAACGTGAAACCCGGCGGGCAAGAGCACAGGCAATCAAGTTGATGGCCATTGCTTCTGTGTTGTTCTTGGTACTTGGTTTTCAGATTTACAGCCACGTAAGAGTGGAAGAGCTGAATCGCCAGATAGAAACCACCAATTCTTCCATCAGCGTAATGCAGAGTGAAAATACCCGGTTGAAAATGGACCTGAATGCCAGCGCATCGTTGGATAAGGTAGAAGATTATGCAGTGAATGAACTGGGTATGGTGAAGGTTCAAAACTACCAGGTGAACTACCTGAACCTGTCCGATGGAGACTCGGTAGAAGTCAGTGGCGGGAAAACCCATCAGACGCTGTGGCAACGTCTGCAGATTGCATTGAAAAAGTAATAAAAATATCCTGAGAGTTACGAAGCACTTCGTAACTCTCAACGTCGTATAAAGGGGACCCTAAAGCAGGAGGAAATCATGGCAAAATCCCAGGCAAGTTTTCAAAGAAAAATGAAAAAACGACTCCAAAGTCGGGCAACCTTTGCGTTCTTAGTAACCGTTGTTATCGGTTTTGGCATTGGTGTCATTGGTCTGGTGAATGTCGGCTTAATTAATGGCTCCACTTATAAGCAAAAAGCGGAATCAGAGCAATTATCCGATACCACGGTCAGCGCTAAGCGGGGAACAATTTATGACAGCAACATGAATGTTCTGGCGCAGAGCGCCGATGCTTACAAGGTCTACCTGGATCCGTCCCAGATCAGCGACGATACCCAGGCAGAAACCATTGCCAAGGGACTGAGCGAGTTACTGGACACGGATTATGATGAGCTTTTAGAAAAATGCCAGCAATCACAGAAAAAATACGTTGTGGTTGCCAGTAAAATAGATTATGAAACCAAGCAAAAGGTGGAATCCTTCCGGAAGGAAAATAAGTACACGAAAATCATCGGTTTTGAAGACGATGTAACGCGGTACTATCCCTATGATAACTTCGCTTCTACGGTCATTGGCTTTACCGGAGATTCCGGAAACGGCTTGTCCGGCATTGAATATTATTACAATGATGTCTTAAGTGGCACGGCCGGTCGGTCCATTTCCGCCAAAAACGCAAGAAAAGGTCTGATTTCTTCTGATTATCAGACATATTATGCAGAGCAGGACGGTTACAGCCTGAAGTTGACACTGGACCAGACAATTCAGTATTATTTGGACTCGGCTTTGTCCGATGCTGTTGAAAATTTAGAGGCATCCTACGGCTACGGCATTGTCATGAACAGTAAAACCGGTGCCATTTACGCCATGAGCTCCCAACCGGACTATGATTTGAATAATCCCTATACCATTTCCAGTGAATCGGTAAAAGAAGAACTGGACGAAATAGAAGATGACGACGAACGTGCAGAAGCTACCTCCAATGCACTGTATGCACAATGGCGTAACCGGACCATTACCGATACCTATGAACCCGGTTCTGTTTTCAAATGTATTACGGCTGCTGCCGGAATTGAAGAAGGCGTGGTCAGTACAGAAGAAGAATTCAACTGTACCGGCAGTTATCAGGTAGAAGACCGGACGTACCACTGCTCAAACCGGAGTGGCCATGGGGTAGAAGATTTCACTACCTCGCTTGCCAATTCCTGCAACCCAATCTTTATTCAGGTAGCACAGCGTTTAGGCGCCAAGACCTTTTATAAATATTTTGAGGCCTTTGGCCTGACGGAATCTACCGATGTAGATTTGCCGGCAGAAGCAGCACCTGCAGAAGGGGTTACCTATTATGCGTTAAAGAATATCCATTCGGTTCAGTTGGCGTCTTCTTCCTTCGGTCAGACGTTCCAGGTTACCCCAATCCAGATGATTACGGCCATTAATGCCATTGCCAATGACGGTAACCTGGTACAGCCGTATATTGTGGATTCTTACCTGGATTCCGATGGCAACACCGTTATGCAGGCAGAACCGAAAGTGAAACGGCAAGTTGTTTCCAAATTGACAGCGGATACCGTTACCAAAATGATGACGGCAGTAGTAGAAAGCGGAACCGCTTCCAACGCATATGTTCCGGGATATAATGTAGCCGGTAAAACCGGTACTTCGGAAAAGCTGGCGTCCAGCAGCAGTTACTACATTGGTTCTTTCTGCGGATTTGCGCCGGCAGATGATCCGGAAATTACGGTCCTGATTATTATTGACGAACCGAAATCCGGCCGTTACACCGGCGGCACCAC
Organism: Bacteroidaceae bacterium; assembly: GCA_963600825.1. Taxonomy (GTDB): domain Bacteria; phylum Bacillota; class Clostridia; order Oscillospirales; family Acutalibacteraceae; genus RUG420. The sequence goes on from CAVCCW010000026.1 coordinate 12,552, forward strand.
CGCCGCACCGGTGGCAGCAGAAGTAATTGAAAAGACGTTACAGTATTTAAATGTAGAGCCGGAATATACGGAAGAGGAACAGGCTGATCAGGATGTTTCCACGCCGAACGGCGTAGGCCTCAGTGTTGACAGTGCTACCCAAAAAATGGAGGATGCCGGCTTAACGGTAACGGTAGTCGGATCCGGCAGTAAAGTGCTGAATCAGACCCCGGCTAGCGGAAAATTAATTCCGCAAAAGGGAATTGTGGTACTATATACAGACAGCAAAGAGGAAACCGAGCAGGTAACAGTGCCGAACTTTGTTGGTATGACTGCAAGCCAGGCAAAAGCCGCTGCAAGCTCGGTAGGATTAAATTTGCAGATCTCCGGGAATACAACCGGCAGTTCTTATAAACAAAGTGTCAGCCAGGGAACTAAAGTGGCCAAGGGCAGCGTCATTACCGTTTCTTACATGGAAACCAGTAACAAGGAAACTGCCAACGAGGCCAATGATGCCGACACAGCGTATGAAGATTAAAAAGGAGGTGCCCGCATGAGACCTTTTTCCACAGCAGAACTTGCAAAGGCCACCCACGGCGTTGCCAATGGAGATGCGGTCATTACCAATGTGGTAATAGATAACCGAGAAGTAGTGAAAGACAGTTTGTTCATTGCCATTAAAGGAGAACGACTGGACGGACACCGTTTTATTCCGGCTGCGGTAGAAGCCGGGGCAACCGCTGTAATGTGCCATAAGTCGGTAGAATGTGCTGTCCCGACCGTGCAGGTTCAGGACACAACACAGGCCTTTTTGGACCTGGCACATTACTATAGAAAAGAGTTTTCTATTCCGTTTGTTGCCCTGACCGGCAGTGTCGGAAAGACCACCACAAAGGAAATGATTGCCTGTGTGCTAAGTGCGAAGTATAATACGCACAAAACTTATAAAAACTGGAATAATGAAATCGGTCTTCCAAAGGTGCTGCTTGGTCTTACACCGGAGCATGAAGCCGCCGTAATTGAACTTGGAATGAACCATAAAGGGGAAATTTCCCGTCTTTCCAGAACAGCAGAGCCGGATATTGGCGTTATTACCAACATCGGTGTGTCCCATATTGAAAATTTAGGTAGCCGGGAAGGTATTCTGGCTGCTAAACTGGAATTGCTGGATGGTATGAAGCCCGGATCTCCGCTCTTTCTGAATGCGGATAATGACTTGTTAAGCACGGTCACCAGAGATGACTTCTCTATTCATTACTTCGGCATTCACAATCCGGCAGAAGTCATGGCTAAAGACCTGGACTATCAGGCGGCCCATACTGTATTTACTGCAGTTACGCCGGCCGGAACCTGTCAGGTTACGCTTCCGACCACCGGTGAGCACAATGTCTATAACGCTCTTGCCGCCATTTCCGTTGGATTGGCACTGAACATTCCGTTGGAACAGGCTGCCAAGGCGCTGGAAAATTATATTCCGGCCGGCATGCGGGAACATATTGTGGAAAAAGGTGGCATTACTTTTATAGAGGATTGCTACAACGCCAGTCCGGACTCTATGAAAGCCCTAGCCACCACACTTTCCATCATGGGGGATGGAAAGCGTAAAATTGCAGTTATTGCCGATATGCTGGAACTGGGAAATTACAGTGAAACAGCACATCGCCAGGCAGGGGGATACATGGCAGATGCCGGAACCGACCTCCTGATGACCTACGGAGAAAATTCCAAATTTGCTGCAGCAGAAGCCAAAGCACATGGCATGGTCCGTGTCTTTGATTTTGATAAAAAGGAAGATCTGACAGAAAAACTGATTTCGCTCCTTCATCCCGACGATGTAGTGGCCTTCAAAGGCTCCCGGGGCATGGAGCTGGAAGAAGTTATTCAAAAAGTATACGAATCTTTGGATAGGAGTTAACACAATGAACACCACGTTAGCAAGCATTCTAGCCTTCTTACTTTCCGGTGCAATGGTAGGACTTTTGGGAATGAAAGTGGTTCCTTGGTTGCACAAACTGAAATTTGGTCAAACCATTCTGGATATCGGTCCAAGCTGGCACAAGCAGAAGCAGGGTACGCCGACCATGGGCGGTATCATGATGATTGGAACGGCTGTTGTTGTATTTGCGGTTCTGGCTATTGTAGATGCCCTTTGCGGAGGAGATTTATTAAGTGCCGGAGGAAATGTCTACGGCGTTTCCTATGCACAGAAAGTAAAAATTCTGGCGGGCTTTATTATGGCGCTGGGCTTCGGTCTGATTGGCTTCTTAGACGACTATATTAAAGTAAAAAGAAAACAGAACGAAGGTCTGACGGTATTGCAAAAAACCCTGTTGCAGGTCATTCTTTGCGCTTCTTATATTGCCACCATGGTATTGTCCCATAATACCTATATGTTTATTCCGTTTGCCGAACGTTGGGATTATGGCGGAAGCATTGTTCTGTATAGCATTTTTACCTTTGTTGTTATGTATGCTGCCGTTAATGCAGTCAATTTTACGGACGGTATTGACGGACTGTGCTCCAGCGTTACGTTGGTGGCAGGTGCCGGCTTTGTTGCGGTTGCTTATTTAATGGATTATTACGGCGTGGCTATGTGGGCCTGCATCCTGATGGGAGTTTGTGCCGGATTCCTTGTATGGAACCACCATCCCGCCAAGGTCTTCATGGGAGACACCGGATCTATGTTCCTGGGCGGAACAGTGGTAGGTCTGGCCTATGCGTTGGATTGCCCGTTAATTTTGCTTCCTGTCGGCATTGTTTATGTTGCAGAAGGTGCTTCTGACGTTATTCAGATTTTGTATTTCAAGGTAACCAAGAAGATTGCACAGCGGAAAGATCCGGAAGCTACCGGAAAGCGGCTCTTTAAAATGGCGCCCATTCACCATCACTTTGAAAAGTGCGGCTGGTCGGAAGAAAAAATCTGCGTTGTTTTCTCTGTTGCCGGCTTGATTGGTGCGGCAATTGCCGTATTATTGGTAGCATTTGGACAGTAAGAAAGGATTACTCATGGCAGAAAGAACAGCATCCCGGCGTCAGACCGGCCGCTCGGCACAGCAGCGCCCGCAGAGGAAAACCAGACGCCAGCCGGTACGGTCTTCTTACCGAAAGCACTTCGGCTTTTGGAATGACGGCGCTTTTGATGTGCCGTTTTTGGCCGTTGTTCTGACCTTGATAACCTTTGGCTTAATTATGCTGTTTTCTGCCAGCTATGTTTACAGTTACTATAATCAGGACGGAGACAGCCTTTATTATTTTAAGCGGCAACTGATTTTTGCCATTTTGGGCATTATCCTAATGTTTGTGGTATCCCGTGTGGATTATCATGTCTGGCAGAAGTTTTCCATTCCGCTTTTGGTAGTTTCTTATGGTTTACTGGTTTTGGTTTTGTTTGTAACGCCTCCGGCAGGATACGAAGAGTTCCATCGCTGGATTAACCTGGGATTTATTACATTCCAACCGTCAGAAATTGCCAAATTTACATTGGTTTTATTCTTGGCACAACATATCGGGAAAAATTATCCGTATATTACACGGAAAGTGCCGTCACAGGCGGGGTGGACCGTCAACTGGAATGCCAATCATCCGCATATTATGATTCAGCAAAAGCACACGTGCTTTCTTTTGTATGCGGTCATTGCAGCCTCTATGTGCATTTTGGTGTACAAAGAAAATCACGTTTCCGGTACCGTTATTCTGTTTGCTTTGTTCTTTATGATGATTTGGATGGCCGGATATAATAAGCGCGCTTTTGTAGTCATTATTGCACTTGTGGCTATTCTTGCCATTGTTGTTATTTCCAAACCGGAGATTTTGCCAAGCCATGCACAGTCCCGAATTACTGCCTGGCTGGACAAAAGTTATGATCCGCTTGGTGTGCGCTGGCAGACAAACCATGCACTTTATGCCATTGGTTCCGGAGGCTTTTTCGGTGTTGGCCTTGGCAATTCTAAAATGAAGCAACTGTATGTATCAGAACCGCAGAATGACTTTATTTTTTCCATCATTTGTGAAGAACTGGGCTTTGTCGGTGCTATGGCAGTAATTGCTTTGTTTGTTCTGCTCCTTTGGAGGGGCTTTATGATTGGCCTCCATGCAAAAGATAAGTTTGGCTCCTTGCTTGCCATTGGTCTGAGCTTTCAGGTAGGCTTGCAGGCAGCCTTGAATATTGCGGTTGTAACGGACATGTTTCCGAACACCGGGATCAGTCTTCCATTCTTCAGTTATGGCGGTACTTCCCTGGTAATGCTGATTGTAGAAATGGGCATAGTTCTTTCCATTTCGCGGTCCGCTGCCATGAAGAAACTGCCGGAAGAAAAATTACCGGAAGAAGTGTAGGAAGGAAAAGGAAAATGAAAATTTTATTTGCTACCGGCGGAACCGGCGGCCACATTAACCCGGCGCTGGCCGTTGCCGGAAAAATCCGTGAAACCTACGGAGACAAGGCAGAAATTTTATTTGTCGGTACGCCGACGCATATGGAAGCGGAACTGGTTCCGGCAGCCGGATATGACTTTAAAACAGTAGACGTGCGCGGATTTTACCGCGGCCTGAACTGGACCAACCTAAAGCGCGATGCAGTTGCTTTTATTAAAATGTTTACTTCCAGCGTGGAAGCAAAAAAAATTATTAAGGAATTTGCGCCGGATGTGGCCATTGGGTTCGGCGGCTATGTCAGCGGACCGGTCATCCGGGATTGCCATAAGCTGGGCGTAAAGACCGCTATTCACGAACAGAATGCCTATCCGGGTATTACCAATAAGGCACTTGCCAAAGAGGTAGACCTGGTTATGTTGACTTCTGAAGCTGCCAGAGACCGGATGGATTGCAAGAATGAACCGGTTATTACTGGCCTGCCGGTCCGCGGTTCCATGCTGCGGGCTGACCGTGCAGCTTGTCGGAAACAGCTTGGTCTGTCTGATGATCAGCTGTTGGTGCTTTCCATGGGCGGCTCTCTTGGAGCAGACGCCATAAATGAAGCCATGACGGATTTAATTGTGGCGGAAAAAGACAATCAAAAGTTGTATTTCATTCATGCTATGGGCCAATATGGCCTGGAAATGAAGGATACGCTCTTAGAACGGGGCGTGGATCCGGAAACACAAGCCAATCTGGATTTACGGGAATACATCCATGATATGGATGTTTGTATGCCGGCCGCAGATTTAATCATTTGCCGTTCCGGCGCCTCGTCTTTATATGAAATCAGAGCGCTCGGAAAAGCGTCCATTCTGATTCCGTCCCCGAATGTGGCGGAAAATCACCAGTACCACAATGCAATGGAATTGGTAGAAAAGAATGCCGCCTGCATGATTGAACAAAAAGATCTGACCGGGGAAGCACTGATTTCTTTAGTAGAAGAACTGACCAATGACCCGGCCAAAATTAAGGAAATGGAACAAAATGCCAAAGCAATGGCTATTTTAAATGCCACGGATTTAATCGTGGATAACCTGCTGCGTCTGGTGCCGGAGCAGGAAGACTAACAGGGGAGACAACATGGCACAACAGAGACGTACTTCTGCCACGCAAGGACGGACATCTGCCACTCGGGGCCAGGCCCCTGTCACAAGGAAACGGACAGGCACTGCACGCAAAGTAACGCAGACGCGGCGCCCGTTGCAACAGCATGCGGCGCAGGGGCAGCGTCAGCAGGCCACAGTGCAGAGTGGTCAACGGAGCAGAACAGCTTCGGCGCAACGTAGAAGCACCAACGGACAACGTCAGGCAATGCCTGTGCAGAAGTCCAGGGAAGAGCTTCGCAGGGAAGCCCGTCTGAAGCGGGAACGGCAGCAAAAGCGGAAGCGCCGGTTTACTACCTGTATGCTGGCCCTGGCTGCAATTGTTATTGGTGTGGTTCTGTCGTTAACGGTTTTCTTTAAGATCAGTACCATAGAAGTAACCGGAACCAGCCAGTACAGCAAAGAAACCATTCTGAATGTCTGCGGGGTAGATACCGGAGACAATCTGTTCTTAGTTAAAAAGGCCCGTGTGGCTGATAAAATTGGCCGTGCGTTGCCTTTTACGGGGGAGATTACCGTAAAACGCTCTTTCCCCAATAAAATTGTTATTCAGGTAGCGGATTCGGTACCAAGTGCTGCTGTGGCCTATGAAGACGGCTACGCATTGCTGAATTCGGATCAGAAGGTTTTGGCAACGGTTTCTACAGAAGAAGAACTGTACACCCTGGTGGCACAACAACTCCAACTTGCAGAAGAAGCTACAACAGAAGAATCCCAAACAGAAAATAACGCAGAAGACAGTACGGATAACGATACAGACGAAAGTACGGCAACTGCGTCTGTTACCACTGCTGCAGCACAGGGAAATTCAACTTCCGGTGTGGCAAGCGCTTCTTCCAGTACAACTGGAACCTCTTCCACGAAGAGTTCCACTTCTGCATCTGGGACGGTAACCGGGCAAACTTCTGCCACGGCCGGAACTGGGAAGAGCACGGAAACTGCATCGCAGACGAAAACGGAAGAAGAAACCACAGTTGCGTCTGAGGCAGACACCAAGGAAGCCGATACAGACACTTCTGTCAGCGTTACAGAGGAAGAGGTAGAGGCTGCGAAAAGCCAGATTACTATGATTTCCGGCTTAACCGTCAGCAAGACAGAGGCCGGTCAGAAAATAACATTTGAAGACAATGCGGCATACACGGCTTATCAGGACGTAGCCAAGGCATTGGAAGAAGAAGAGTTTACCGGAGTTACAGGGTTGGATTTCACGAATACATCTGATATTCGGATGGAATACGAAAAGCGGATTATCCTGAAGCTGGGGTCGTCGTCCGGTTTGAATCGAAAGCTCCAATTGGCAGAAAAGGTGCTGGAAGAGCAGAACGCGGTCAGTACGGAACTGACCGGAACCATAGATCTGACCATCAGCGGAAGAGCCTATTTCTCTGATGAAGCAGAATCCCTGATCACCACAAAAGCGGAAGAGGAGACTTCTGCGGTGTCAGAAACCACAGAAACCCCGGAAAGTAGCACAACATCTTGAAAAAAGGCCATGGTAAGCCAAAAATAAATTGAATTTTTCCGGCTTGCATGGTACTATTTAAAACGTATCAGTATAAACATTTAGACATTAGGAGGATGCCTCAATGAGTTTTGAAATGTCTGCAGATTTTGACAGCGTTGTTCAAATAAAAGTAATTGGTGTCGGCGGTGGCGGCGGAAACGCTGTAAATCGCATGATTCGTTCTGATGTAAAAGGCGTAGAATTCGTCTCTGTTAACACAGATAAATCCGCTTTACTTCAGTCTCAGGCAACCCATAAAATCCAAATTGGAGAAAAGGTAACCAAGGGACAGGGAGCAGGTGCCAGACCGGAAATTGGTCAGCGTGCTGCGGAAGAAAGCAAAGAAGTTATTTCCGATGCCCTGAAGGGAACCGACATGGTATTCATTACTGCCGGCATGGGCGGTGGTACCGGTACCGGTGCTGCTCCTGTTATTGCAGGACTGGCCAAGGATATGGGTATCCTGACGGTTGGTATTGTTACTAAGCCGTTTGCTTTTGAAGGCAAGCATCGTATGGATCAGGCAGAAAACGGTATTAAGGAACTGGCAGCCAATGTAGACAGCCTGGTTGTTATCCCGAATGACCGTCTGAAATTCTTCTCCACGGAAAAGATTACCCTGGCCAACGGCTTTGATGCCGCAGATGACATCCTTCGTCAGGGCGTAAAATCCATTTCCGAATTAATTAAGGTACCGGGCTTTATCAACCTTGACTTTGCAGACGTCAGCGCCGTTATGCGTGACGCCGGACATGCCCACATGGGCGTAGGCCGCGCCAGCGGAAAAGATAAGGCAGAGCAGGCTGCTAATGCTGCTGTTTCCAGTCCTCTTCTGGAAACCACCATTGACGGAGCACACGGTGTTATTATTTCTATTACCTCTTCTCCGGACATTGGCCTGGAAGAAGTAGAAACTGCATCCACCCTGATTTCCAACGCAGCACATCCGGATGCAAACATTATTTGGGGTGTTGCTTTTGATGACACTTTGGATGATGAAATTATTGTTACTGTTATTGCCACCGGCTTTGGCGATTCAGCCGTAAAGTATGATGCTCCGAAGATTGACCTGGATGTTCCGGGCTTTACCGATGACCTTGGTACAGACATTCCTGTCAATCCGGCAGTTTTTGCGGACAACAGCTCTTCTGCTGCAAATACCTCTTCTCTGTTTGCAGACGATTCCTCCAATGACTCTCTTTCCGATGACTTCGGATTTGGTATGGACGACGGTTATTTTGATGCCATTGATGACATCTTCGGAAACCGCAACTAAGCCATTTTTTTGCGAAAAACAAAACCAAAAGTACCTTCCGTTTCGGAGGGTACTTTTTCTTGGAAAACTCTTAGGTTTTCTATTGCATTTTGTTGGTTCACATGGTAGAATACCTAAGCAATCAAGGCACACATTGTGCCAAAACCAGTGAAAGAGGTGAAACGAATGAAAGAGGGACTTCATCCTAACTACGGCCCTGTAACCGTAAAATGCGCTTGCGGTGCTGTTATTGAAACGGCATCTACCAAAGGAGATCTTCGTGTAGATATCTGCTCCAACTGTCATCCATTCTTCACCGGTAAACAAAAACTTGTTGATACCGGCGGACGTGTTGACCGATTCAACAAGCGTTACGGCAAAGCACAGGCAAAATAAGCCTGACTGGCTAAGAAGACAAGGCGGTACAGTTTGTACCGCCCTTTTGTTTTATTATGGTATTTTATAAGAGGGGAGGAAACATATGGATTCTTATTTAACAATAGCCGGACCTGGAGAATCGGTTTTTGAAGAAAAGCGTTCTAAGTTTCTGACCCATGTCATTCCGGTACAGACAGCAGAGGAAGCAGCTGCCTTTATTGACACACAGAAAAGCAAATACTGGGATGCCAGGCACAATGTTTATGCCTACCGATTACGGGATGGCTCCCAGCGCTTTTCGGATGATGGGGAGCCGCAAGGCACCGCAGGAATGCCGACGCTGGATGTGCTGCAGAAATCCGGTGTAACGGATGTCTGCCTGGTCACAACCCGCTACTTCGGCGGCATTCTTCTGGGTGCCGGCGGCCTGGTGCGGGCGTACTCCCACAGTGCCACTTTGGGACTGAAAGCGGCCGGCATTATTACTATGCTGCCTTGTAAAACTGCCGTTTTTCAATGTGACTATCCCTTCTACGGCCGCGTTCCGTCCCTCTTGGCAAAGTGGGATGCCCGCCCGCAGGAGACCACTTTTACCGACAAGGTCACCGTTCCTCTGGAGCTGCCGGAAACCGCGGTATCCGGCCTGTCAGAGGAACTCAGCAGTCTTTCCTCCGGAAAAATTCAGCTCCAGGTAACCGGAGCCTGTTATCGTCAGGTTCCGTTAGCCGAATAAGAATCAGAACGTAACCGGGTAGCTACTGGAAAATGTGATTACAACAAGAAAAGAGCCTATTGCAAAGTTGATTTGCAATAGGCTCTTTTTGGTTTTCTTTTATTCTGCAAGTGCACGTTCCAACCAGGTGGCGCCGATGTCCAAAGCAGGATAAAGTCCGACTTTTTCACCTTTCTTTTTTACCATATCTGCCGGCGATGCGGTAGGATCGGTATTCAGTAACTGAATGGTGACTTTGTCGGCAATTTCCATATCCTGAAATTGCTTGGTACTTTTAATGGTCAGCATAACCACATAGGGATCATACATGTTGCCGTAATAAAGAGTATTTCCTTTTCTGACAAGAGGTTTTCCCTTGTAGGTGAGGAATTTGTTTTCAGCCAATGGATTCACTCCGTTTCAACAGGTTTTAGTCTTATTTATCCAGAAAGTCTTTGACAAGGGTCTGTAACAATTCATCCCGATCCAGCTTGCGAATAAGACTGCGCGCGTTGTTATGAGTGGTAATGTAGGTTGGGTCTTCAGAAAGCAGATATCCTACAATCTGACTGATAGGATTGTAGCCTTTTTCTTTCAGGGCATTATACACCTGGTTCAGAATCTGGTGCATTTCAGCATCGGAATCTTCCTTTAAAGAAAACTGGATTGTCTTATCGGTCATGGAACCACCTCCAACTTATACTAGATACTCATTATAAGGCATCCGAAAGTGGAAAACAACACGCTGTCGGACTTTTTTCTTAGGAACGAAGAGCCCCGCCCAGATTCTGGATGGCCTGGATGGCCTTTTCTACAGCCTGGTTGCACTCTTCATCTGTCAGGGTGCGCTCTGCAGAGCGGAAGCGCAGGGAGAAGGCAACGGATTTTTTGCCGTGGCCAACCTGTTCGCCTTCGTAAACGTCAAACAGATCAATATTTTCCAGAATGTTGCCCTTAATGGCGGCGGAAATGGCCTTTTCCAGGGCCAGAACCGGCTGGGTGCTGTCTACAACGAAGGCAAGGTCACGGGAGGTGGCCGGGTACTTCGGCAGATGTTTGTATGTGCGATTCAGGTTTGCCTTTGCAAAGAGCAGTTCCTGATTAACAGTTGCAACATAAACACGGGTGTTAATGCCGTAATTAGCGCAAACGGCAGGATGCACTTCACCAAGCACGGCAAGTTCTTCGCCGTCTACCAGAATAACGGCCGTTCTGCCCGGGTGGAAGGTTGGATTGTTGTGAACCGGCTCTACGTCAATGTCCGTAATGCCAACGACTTCCAGCAGCTTTTCTACTACACCTTTCAGGGAGAAGTAGCTGAGCTTCGGACCGTACATGCCCATTACCAGCTGCTGATCTTCATCCGGCAGCTCTTCCAGGGATTCCTTCGGCAGATAAATG
>CAVCCW010000027.1:0-22472 GCA_963600825.1 Bacteroidaceae bacterium
GTCTCGGTAAGCGCAACAATAGTTGCAGTCTGCCCGGCTTCTTTTGCATCCGCCGCCACGGCACAGCGGATAATAGCGGCAGGCCCTACACTGTGGGTCCGTTGGCAGGCTTTCCCTAATAAAAGAAATTGCTTTCGGGGAAGTAGCCATTGCGGACAAGTCTTCGGTTTGAATATTGCCGAGGAGCCATTCATCTAAGCAATAGAAGTCACACGGATAAACATTGCCATTTCCCTCTACCACAAACTGATGCATACAGTGACCGCAAACGCCGCACTGCTCCGGCTGCTGACCCAGATACAAACGGACCCAATTGTCAAACTGCCGCACACTGGTATATTGCCCACGTACATAGTCCTTAACATAGGCATTGAATGCATGAATCAGGAAGTAGGCATACTGCTCATTAGTCATATATAAAGAACGATCTGCGCAAATATCTTTTTGGTTCTCCAACGGGCGAAGACACGGAATGAATTGCAGATACCGGAAGCCCTGCTGTTTAAGGAACGCATAAATCTGATCAATATGGTCGGCAGCATAGCCGGTGACCACCGTTAGAATATTGAAATCCACCTGATACTCTTCCAGCACCTCTGCCGCCAGCAGGATACGGTCAAATGAATTCTTTCCTTCTGCGTCAGTTCGGTACTGGTTTGCCGCTTTCGTTCCGTCCAGGCTGAGCCCGACCAAAAAGGAATGTGCCTTGAAAAAAGCTGCCCACTCCGGATTAATCAGTAACCCGTTTGTCTGAATACTATAGTATATGGGACTATCCTTTGTATTCTTTTGCGCTACATACTCTGTAAAATGCGAAAAGTAGGGCAATCCGACAAGGAGTGGCTCGCCGCCCTGAAATGCAAAGGCAATGCTTCCCCCATCTGCGAACTGAAGCGCACTGTCAATCAGCCGTTCCGCCGTTGTTTCCGACATCATGGGAAAGTGTGACTGTTCCCGATGGGATGTGACATCATGATAGAAGCAGTACCGGCATTGCAAGTTACAGGCATCCGAGGCCGGTTTAATCATAATGGAAAGTGGTTTCAAATCTGCCCCCTCCGGTTGTCCTTGAAATCATTTGCAATTTCATGCATGCGCTGATTCATTTCCTCTGCAATTGTGGGATAGGTCGGCGTCCGATTGTAGTTCTCCCCGGCGTCATCTGTCAAAATGTGTAACCAGTTCTTGCGGAACTTATCAAAGAATGCAGAGTTGTCGTTCTGAACGGATTCAAAATACTTGAAGACAACATAATCGTTGTCGTTCAAAACGTCATAATCATAGTCCTTGTACTCATCCCGGGAAAGAATGTCCTCTGTAGGAATTGCGTACTGAATGGCCTTGATTTTTTCCCGTTTCATATGCAGAATCGGCGAGTCAGCGGTATGGATTACTTCATGGTCCTTTAGAATTGGAACCATAGACTTACCGTCAATCATGCGATCTTCCGGTAAGAAAGACGTCTTGCCATCGGTACTGGTAACATTGCACAGGTCAATTAATGTTGGGAACAGGTCTACCAAGGTGGCAGATTCTCCATAGGTTGATCCGGCTTCAAATAAGCCGTCATTGTTACCCCAGCGAATCAGGAACGGAACTTTTTGTCCGCCTTCATAAGCAAGATACTTTCCACCACGCAGATCTGCTACTGAGCCTTGCAGGGCCGGACCGTTGTCACTGGTGAATACAATAATGGTATCATCCATCACACCCAGTTCTTCCAACGTGTCAAACAACTGACCAAGGTAATAATCAAATTCGGTTACGCAGTCCACATAGGTTCCCATACCGGTGGCGCCGTCAAACTCTTCCCCGACAGAAACCGGTGCGTGCGGCCACGGGGTGGCATAGTAGGCAAAGAAGGGTTCATCCCCTTCTGTTACCTGCTCTGTAATCCAGCTGCTGAGTTCTTCGTAAATCCACTTGGTAGCGTTACTTTGATCCTTCAATTCGTCGGTTCCGCGGACAATTTCATACTGTCCGTTTTCTTCCTGCACGTGGTAGAACGGTGTCATATCGTTGACATAGTGGCTGCCGTAAAAATAGTCAAAACCTTGATTGGTCGGCAAATATTCACCGTAGTCTCCCAGGTGCCATTTGCCAAAACAGCCGGTGGCATATCCGGCACTTTTCAGAGCTTCTGCAATGGTAATTTCGTCTCCAAGCATTCCATCTGCATTGGCACCCATTTCCACAGAGTTATACAGCCGGGTTGAGGCAAATGGCGAAATGGAATCTACCGTCGGGTAAATAACATTGTCCGCATAACCGCGATACGGATACCGCCCCGTCAGCGCCGCAAAGCGCGCCGGCGAACAAACAGAATAACTGGAGTAGAAATTGGTAAACTGCGCCCCCTCTTCTGCCAGCCGGTCAATATTCGGTGTCTGATAGATGGCCCCATTGGCCGAGATATCTCCGTACCCCAAGTCATCCATCAGGACAAATAATACGTTTGGCGAGTCAGCTACCGACCCATTCTTATCAATTTTCTTTAAATAGTCTTCCTGGCCTTCCCACATCCGTTCGGTATTCGGCTTGGAACGCAAATTCATGGTCAATACAAAAACAACCGTGGTACAAACCAAAAGAAAACTGCACAGGCGAGACAGTACTCTTTGGCGCGTTGCTTTTTTGTCCATTTTGACCACGCACAGGATTAAGCAAGTTAAAACAAGTAACGACGGCAAAGCCAGCAATAAATTCCCGAGTAACCTGGTAAAGAAGTTGCCTTCTCCGGTCAGGAGCGGATGTGCTGCGCTGGAAAATCCGGCAAGGCCGGAGGTGAACGCGCCAAATCCGGCATCCGCTCCCCAGATAATGTAATAGGTCAAAATGCCAAAAAGCGCCGCGCCATATCCCACTAGAAAACCCAGATACAGCTTCTTTTTTCCGAATATCCCAATCAATACAAGAGCGGAAACCACGCAACAGTATCCAACACAAATAACCGCAGTCAGATTCAGCCGTGTTATCCAAAGTACCAGCATCAAAACAAGACCAATCCCCATAATTAGAACCGGAAACACCTTTTTCTCTTTATCCAGTTGTATTTTTTTCTCCAAGTCATCCTCTCTCCCTTATGATTTATTTTTCCGAAATCAGCTAAGGCCAGTATAGCATAGAGGCTGTCGTAGTGTTAAAAAGTGAATCGCAAGGAAGAGAAAAAACGGTATATTTTTTGTACGAACATTAGCAAATACCGATAGATGCTTCTCTTTCTTTTGGCAATTTTGTTTAATAAACAAGGGCTCCTTTGCAAAGAATGACGAAGTTTACTCACAGGTGTGAATCTTCACTCACACTTTGAAAAAGTCTGATTCACAAGTGTTATATTTTAGTTTAGCAAGGCATTATTACTGATGTTTTGTCGTTTATTACTTAGCCATTTTTGTTTGAAGGAGGACAAATGCATGAAAACCCGGTTGGAATCTGATTCTGTCGGAACGTTGGAAATACCTGCAGACGCTTACTACGGTGTACAGACCTATCGCGCAAAAATGAACTTCCCAATTACCGGTCAGGTGTTAAAACCGGACATGATCAACAGCCTTGTTGAAATTAAAAAGGCCGCGGTCATGGCCAATCACATTGACGGTAGCATTGGTGACGAGCTCTATCACGCCATGGTAAAAGCTTGCGATTACATCTTAGACGGCAATCTGCATGACCAGTTTATTACGGATCCTATTCAGGGCGGTGCCGGCACCTCATCTAATATGAATGCCAATGAAGTCGTTGCCAATAAAACCCTGGAAATCCTTGGTAAAGAAAAAGGCGACTACCAGTATTGCCATCCGAATGACCACGTAAACATGTGCCAGTCCACCAATGACGTTTATCCGACTGCCGGAAAAATGACCATTTTGAAGTTGATTGACAAAACCATTGATCAATTAGAGCATTTGCTGAAAGCCTTCTATCAGAAAGCTGATGAATTCAAACATATTTATAAGATGGGCCGGACTCAGTTAGAGGACGCCGTTCCTGTTTCTCTTGGAGAATCCTTTGGCGCCTTTGCCCATGCCCTGGAAAGAGACATTGCCCGGATCCGCAGAACATCGGATGAAATGCGGGTTGTCAACATGAGTGCTACAGCCGTTGGTACCTGTATTAATGCCACACAGGTATATCATGACAACATTATCCCCTGCCTGAACCAGGTTGCCGGTTTAGGGCTCCGTATGGCAGACGACCTGATTGATGCCACACAGAACCTGGACGGATATGTTTCCATGTCCGGTGCCATAAAAACCTGTGCCGTTAACCTTTCCAAGATTTCCAATGACCTTCGTCTGATGAATTCCGGTCCAAAAGACGGTCTTGGTGAAATTGTCCTTCCTGCCAAGCAGAATGGGTCTTCCATTATGCCGGGTAAAATTAATCCGGTTATTCCGGAAGTAGTTTCCCAGGTTGCCTTCAACATTGTCGGCAACGATATGGCTATTACCATGGCTGCCGAAGCCGGTCAGTTGGAATTGAATGCCTTTGAACCGGTTCTGTTCTACAACCTGTTTGAATCGATTGAAACCCTTGGCCACGCAGCCACTACACTTGCTGACAACTGCGTTTCCGGCATTACGGCAAACGCGGAAGTCTGCAAGACCAACATTGAAAAATCTGCCGGCATTGTGACTGCTCTCTGCCCGGTTATCGGTTACCAGAAATCCGCAGAAATTGCAAAGAAGGTTCTGAAATCCGGCAAAACCGCCAGAGAATATCTTCTGGAAGAAGGCATCATGACCAATGAACAAATTGATCGTGTCCTGGATCCGGAGAAACTGGTTCACCCTATTTATAAAAGTAAAGCATAAAAATAAGAAAAGCTTCTATTAAAACAAAAAAGCGAAAAGAGCTGTTGCAGAAATTCTGCAACAGCTCTTTTTTATGTAAGATATTAAGATTTGTTATTTGGTTCCGAAGATGCGGTCCCCTGCATCGCCGAGACCAGGAACAATGTAACCGATTTCATTCAGTTTTTCGTCCTGTGCAGCACAGTAAATATCTACGTCCGGGTGGGCTTTCTGCAATGCTTCCAGACCTTCCGGAGCAGCTACCAGGCCCATAAACTTAATGCTCTTCGGGTGGGACAGCTTGATCTGATTAATGGCGTCAATGGCAGAGCCGCCGGTGGCAAGCATTGGGTCACAAACAACAACATCTCTTTCTGAAATGTCAGATGGTAATTTGCAATAGTAAGGAACCGGCTTCAGGGTGGTTTCGTCACGATACATGCCGATATGACCTACTTTTGCGGAAGGAACCAGGGTTAAAACACCGTCTACCATACCAAGGCCGGCCCGCAGAATGGGAACCACGCACATTTTACGTCCGTCAATTTCATGAGCAACACAGTGGCCCATAGGAGTGTCAATTTCTACCGGACGCAGCGGAAGATCTCTGGTGGCTTCGTAGCAAACCAGCATGGCCAGTTCGGAAACCAGAGCACGGAATTCGTTGGTTCCAGTGTCAGATCTTCTGAGAATGGAAAGTTTGTGCTGAATTAACGGATGGTTGGTAATGGTGACTTTTCCCATAAATAATTCCTCCAAAGGTGTATTTTAATGGTTTTGTGTACTTACTTTACTTGTTTTCAAAAGCCATGAACAGGTCTACCCGGCGCTGATGCCGACCGCCTTCAAATTCAGCTTCCAAAAATTCGTCTACAATGTCACAAGCAAGGCCGGGGCCAACAACGCGACCGCCTAAGCAAAGAACATTAGCATTATTGTGCATTCTGGTCAGACGTGCACTAAAGGTTTCCGAAACAGCTGCAGCGCGAATCCCTTTCATCTTATTGGCAGCCATTGAC
This sequence comes from Bacteroidaceae bacterium, assembly GCA_963600825.1. Classification (GTDB taxonomy): domain Bacteria; phylum Bacillota; class Clostridia; order Oscillospirales; family Acutalibacteraceae; genus RUG420. Next base: position 5,813 of record CAVCCW010000027.1, read on the forward strand.
ATGCCAATTCCAGTTCCGCAAACCAAGATACCCAGTTCACATTCTCCGGACGTAATTCCGTTACAAACAGCCTCCGCAATGATGGGATAATCTACGGCTTCCGGCGTGTGTGCACCGTAATCCTTTACTTCATACCCCTTGTCCTGTAAGTGCTGAATTAGCACCTGTTTCAGTTCAAATCCGCCGTGGTCACAACCGATTGCAATCATGGAAGACCTCCTATCTGTTCTGCTTTTTCTTTAATTCCCGTTCTGCCTGTGGTGCGCGCAAATAAACCGGCAACAGCGCCGAAGAAGAGATGGGCTGACTGCCGTTCAAAAGTTTATCCTGTGCACAGATTGCCACCGAGTAAGCGTTTTGAAAGCGCAACTGCTCCGGTGCAAGAGAGACAGATATTGGTTTTTCCAAAAAATGATTATAACACAAAGAAGCACCGTCACCAACAAATACTATCGGCTTTTCTGCTTTTTGTAGTTGTTGCAGGCGTTCTTCCAGTTCCGGAATCAAAATGGCTTCGTCTTCTGTCAGGCGATGTACTTCTTCACCTATAATTTCAAAGCTTGCCGTGTAAACCTGGTTACAACGCGCATCCATGGCGGCACAGACAATGCAGTCTTTGACGCCTTTGTAGTTGTAAGCCAAAGACTCTAAGGTGGAAATGGAGAAACAGTTGTTTTCTGAAAATTCGGTTAAGCCTTTTAATGCTGCCACGCCAATGCGAACGCCAGTAAAAGAACCGGGGCCTGCATTAATAGCAAAGTAATCTATTTCTTCTAATTTGTAGTGGGCCTGATCCAGTGTATTCTGCACCATTGGCAGAAGCGTCTGGCTATGTGTCAGCCCCACATTTGTATAGGATGAACTTTTCCATTTTCCATCTTCCGTAATGGCTACACTGGCGGCAACCGCCGAGCAGTCAATTGCCAAAATTTTCATTAATTGTCTCCCCTGTTATTTCCAGAATGCGGTCCGTGTCCGTTTCCCCTTTGGAAAAACGGATGTAAACCGCATCCTCCGGCAATGCACTTTCAACATTTTCAGACCATTCTACCGCCAGGATGGCACCCTGATCCAGGTAGTCAAAAAAGCCGGTAGAATAAAGGTCTTCCCAGGTAGAAATGCGATACATATCAAAATGCACCAGTGGCGGGTTGCCGCCGTAGTCATTCACCAACGCAAACGTGGGGCTACTGACGGCGGACGGGTTGTGAAGACCTTTGGCAAGTCCTCTGGTAAAAGCGGTTTTGCCCATACCAAGGCCGCCAAAATAGGCTACTACCATACCCGGATGCAATTCTCCGGCCAGCCGTTCTGCCAGTTGTTCCGTTTCCTCCACAGAATGTGTAAAATACCGTTTCATGGGCCGCCTCCTTTCTGTCAAAATCCGTATGCTATTTTAACATGTTTCAGAGCCTTTTCAACTGAATCCTGATTGAAAAAGGGGCCCTGTTTTACTATAATTAGGGTTAACGTCTGAGAAAGGAAATGATTATGAGCAAAATTAAAGATTATCTTGCCTACTTCTTTAAAAGTACAGACAAATTTTTGCTTGCCTTATCTCTGGCATCTTCTATTTTCGGAATCTGCATGGTCTACAGTGCCACATTGAACAGCACTACCACCGGCTTCCCCAGAGATGCCCGCACCATGATTTTTGCTGTTATCTTAGGTCTGATTTTGGCCATGGCAATTTCTCTGGTAGATTCGGATATCATTTGTAAGCTTTGGCCTGTGTGGGCCGGGCTCAGTATCCTGTTAATGGTCCTCGTCTTTATTTTCGGCGTTGCCCCCAGTGCCAGAGAAGATGCCCGTACCTGGTTAAACTTAGGTCTCTTTTATTTCCAGCCATCGGAATTGGTAAAAATCTTCTTTATTATTACCTTCTCCGTTCATCTAAGCATGGTACAAGCCCAAATTAACAAAATTAAAAACGTAGCACTTTTATTGCTGCACGTTGCGGTTCCAACTGGCCTGGTTATGATTTCCGGAGACGATGGTTCTGCCTTGGTTTTCCTTCTGATTGCAGTCGGGATGCTCTTTGTTGCCGGACTTAGCTGGAAATACTTCTTAGGCGGCGGCGTTCTGGCAGCAGCTGCCGTTCCGCTTCTTTGGATGCGCTTGAATGAATTCCAGCGTGCTCGTTTCTTAAGTATTATTCATCCGGAAGATTATCCCACCACTGCCTATCAGCAAAACCTTGGCTTATCTGCCCTTGCTAACGGCGGGCTAACCGGGCAAGGTTATCTGAAAGGTGCTTACACACAGGCTGGCACTGTACCGGAAGCACAGAATGATATGATCTTCACCGCTATTGGTGAAGAGCTTGGTCTTCTTGGCTGCCTGGCCTGTTTAATTCTTTTGAATCTGATTATTTTCCGTATCATTTACAACGGAAGACATAATTTACAAACCCATTCCCAATTCCTTTGTTATGGTATGGCCTTCATGATTGGGTTCCACGTATTAATTAACGTGGCCATGTGTCTGCGCATTGGGCCGGTTATTGGTATTACCCTTCCCTTCTTTAGTGCCGGTGGTTCTTCTACCCTTTGTCTTTACATTGGTTTGGGCGTTGTCTTCAGCGTTTACCGAAGTAATTACAATTTGGCAAAAGACACCAACTTCCGGTTAATTGGTGTTCGTTCCCCGTTCCATACGGACTTCTCGGATGACAAGAACGCCACTAGTCGGAAAGTAAAGGCCAACACCACAGTACAAACCACACCGGTTACCGGTGTCAGTGGAAGCCAGTTCTCTGCCAACAAACTGTACCACGCTGCCAAGCATGCTTGGGATGAAAGCAAGAAAAACAAAGGTCATAAAACGCAAAACAACCGAAAGAAACAAACTTATCAATCCAGTGCAAAGAACGCAAGAAAGACAGTTAAGCGAAGGAAGAAATAAAAAAGAAAAATGGAAGACGAAACCCCGCGTGCAACGCGGGGTTTTCTGATTATAAAACAGTTTGTTTCACTGATTCAGCACTTGGTCAGTTTAGCAAAGTTAGCCATGACCTTTTTGGTGCCGGCACGGTCAAAGGCAATTTCCAAAAGGACATCGTTGCCCATCGGCGAAACATTCAAAATAACGCCGGTGCCAAATGCTTTGTGTTTGACAGTGTCTCCAATTTTATAGGAGTTGGTATCTTTGGAAACAGTGCCGGCTTTGGCGGCGGCTGCCTTTGCGCCGATTTTATGAGACGCAGCATATCCTTTGCTGTCTGCGTCTCCGGCATACGCGCGGCCGGACTGATAGGCTTTCTCCGACACACCATAGCTGGAGCCGCCGTAAGAGGCGCTGCCATAGCCGCCAAAGCCAAGGAAGCTCTGGCCCTTCGGCTTGCCTTGATTCCGCATGGAATATGCGGCATAAATGGATGGCTGCTCCGGCGGATCTGCAATAGTTTCCGGCGGAATTTCCGCCAGGAACCGGGACGCCGGATTCCGTGTGGTAGACCCAAACAGCATCCGTGTTGCGGCGTTTGTCAAATAAAGCTTTTCCCTTGCTCTGGTTATGCCGACATAGGCAAGCCGACGCTCCTCTTCCACTTCGGAATGGTCATACATGGACTGTCTTCCGGGGAAGACTCCCTCTTCCATTCCGCTCATGAAGACAACCGGGAATTCCAGGCCTTTGGCGGAATGAAGAGTCATAAGGACAACTACATCGCTCTGGTCATTATAGGCATCAATATCGGATAAAAGGGAAATTTCTTCCAGGAAACTACCTAAATCTCCGTCTTCGTTTTCTTCCAGATACCGTTTCATGTTGGATTTCAATTCCTGCAGGTTGGCAAGACGATCTTCATAGATATCTTTCTCTAGGGCAAGAGACTGTAAATATCCAGTCTGGTCCAGTAATTCGTCAAAGAAGTCGTACATTGGGACTTCCATAGACCTGGCCCGCAAGGCGTCCATCATGGAAATAAACTTGTGCAATTTGGCGGCAGACCGGGAAATGCGCTCATATTGATCCGCATCTGCAAGTACTTCATATAAGCTGACACCAAGACCTGCTGCAATATCGGCGGCATTGTTCACGGTGGTATCACCGATGCCGCGTTTTGGTTCATTAATAATGCGGCGCAACTTGACATTATCCGACGGATTGTTGATAACAGCCAGGTAAGCTAATGCATCCCGAATTTCCCTGCGTTCATAGAACCGCTTGCCGCCAATGACGCGGTACGGAATACTCATGCGCACAAAGGCACGTTCAATTGGGTTGGATTGCGCATTGGTCCGATAAAGAACAGCGTGGTCGCTGAAGGAACGTCCCTTAGAAACATTGGTTGCAATTTCATCGGCAATATACATGGCCTCGTCTGTTTCACTTTCCGCCGTAAAGGAAACGATTTTTTCCCCATCCCCTGCACTGGTCCAAAGATTCTTGCCTTTGCGCTCTTCATTATTCCGGATAACGGCATTGGCGGCCTTCAGAATATAACCTGTGGAACGGTAATTCTGTTCCAAACGGATCAGGGATGCGTTCCGGTATTGCTTTTCAAAATTCATAATATTTTCAATGGTGGCACCCCGGAAGCGATAAATACTCTGGTCATCGTCACCAACCACGCAAATATTCTGATATTTTCCAGCCAGCAGGCTAACCAGAACATACTGCGCATTGTTGGTATCCTGATATTCGTCTACATGGACATACCGGAATTTATTTTGGTAATACTCCCTTACTTCCTGATCCTGGCGAAGCAAAGTAACTGTATGGAAAATCATGTCATCAAAATCCATAGCGTCGGCATTTTTCAGAAGCTGCTGATACAGCTTATAGGCTTCCGCATATTTTTTCAGACGGATATCCCCTGCTGCAGATTGCTCATATTCCTTGACTCCAATTAAGCTGTCTTTGGCTCTGCTGATAGCCTTCAGAATTTCCTTGTGAGACATCAGCCGGTCATCAATGCCCAGTAGGCGCTGACATTCCTTCATGACACGCTTGGAATCGTCTGTGTCATAAATGGTAAAGTGCGAGGTAAAGCCGATTCTGTCTCCAAAACGGCGCAAAATTTTAGAGCATATGGAATGGAAGGTGCCGGCCCAGATGTCATTGCCTGCATCGCCCAGGAAAGCGTTTAAACGGTCCTTTAGTTCCGTTGCTGCTTTGTTGGTGAAGGTAATTGCCAGTATTTCCCACGGCTTTGCCGGATGTACAGCCAGCAGATCCGCAATTTCTGCATTCCAAGGAAGGGACCCGTCCCGATACGCTTGCAACAGAGAAAGATCCGCTTCTGTAACCGGTCGGCTGAATTCTTCAGAGGAATAACCTTCCCCGTATTTCACCAAATTAGCAATGCGATTGACCAAAACCGTAGTCTTTCCGGAACCGGCTCCGGCCAGGATTAAAAGCGGTCCATTTACGTGGAAAACGGCCTGTTTTTGCATGTCATTCATGCGTTTAAAATCCCGTTCAATCAGTTCTTTTCTGAGTGCTAGAAGTTCTTGTTGTGTCTGCATATATGTGAGTTGCCTTTCTTCTTCGTTTCTTTTTCTCTTTGGCGAGGCAGTTATTTACTGTTTTTTCGAAATGCCAAATAATCTTCCAAAATTAGGGTAGCTGCTACCGCATCAACGGTTTCTTTGCGCGCACGGCCACGGGTATTGGTTGCATTTAGTGCTTTGTGTGCTTCCACCGTAGTTAGACGTTCGTCCCGCAGAGCAGTGGTTAAGCCGTATTCGCTCTGCAGCAATTCTGCAAAAGCCTGACATTTTTCAGCACGCGGCCCTTTGGTTCCATTCATGTTGATTGGATATCCAACCACAATCAGCTCCGCTTTCTTTTCTGCAGCCAGTGCTGCCACTTTTGCCGCCAGTTTTGGTGCATAAGATTCTTTTATTACGGTAACCGGAGACGCCAAAAGTTCGGTTTTGTCACAAATGGCAATCCCGGTGCGTGCATCTCCGTAATCAACGGCCATAATAATCATGCATAAGTCCTTTCAGAAAACAGGACGGTGCCATGGAATCCATGTCACCGCCCATTCATTCACTTGTTTATTCTACTACTTCCGAAGCAGCCGAAGTGGACGCTGCCGTTGTTGGCGCAGCCGTAGTCTGCGATTCAGATGCCGAAGATGCTTCTTCCGAGGTGCTTTCCGTGGTGGAAGTCGGTTCAGACTGCGAGTTATTAATTGTGATGGTATGGGTACCGTCACAGGTATCTGGCAGCTGATCCGCATCATAATAACCGGTGGCCGCCGGGCAATTGGCTCCGGCCAGCTTACCGCTCAGCGTACAATAGCTCTTGGCAACAACCTTGTCTCCGTAGTCAAATTCTTTGGAAGCCAGACCCTGATGTGCACGGGTCATAATGGCAGACCAAATTCTGGCTGCTGGGTTACTGGAACCGACGTTCGTAATTTCTTCCTGTTCGTCATAACCGTACCAAACAGCGCCTACGTAGTAAGGTGTTCCACCAACGCACCATTTATCCTTGGTGTCTGATGTGGTACCAGTCTTCATAAAGGCAGTAAAACCACTGACGCCGCAGCCGGCACCGGTACCGGAAGAAACAACCGTTTGCAAAACGCGGTTCATAGAACCAGCTACTCCAGCAGAAAGAGCCTGTTCGGACTTAGATGTGGTTTCCAGCAATACCTTTTCTCCGGTGTAATCCGTTACTTTGGTGTAACAGCGTGGATAATAGTAGACACCCTGGTTACCGAAGGTGGCATAAGCTGCCGCCATTTCCAACGTGGTAACACCGTAGGACATACCACCTACTGCCATGGAAGAAATATTGTTATCCGTATTCTTACCGCTGGTCACTAAGGTAGTAAAGTGGAATTTTTCCGTCAGATACTTCATACCGGTTGAAGTACCAATCTTGTTGACAATCTGCGCTGCACAGGTGTTCAAAGACTGTGCTACCGCATATTGAACAGATACGTAGGCATTTGGATAACCGTACGAACCATTAAAGTTCTGTGGCCATTGCTTTCCGTTGATGGTTAATGCGTAGTTTTGCACCGCCGAGGAATAAGAGATAACACCCTGTTCCATGGCCGGAGCGTAAACAGAAAGCGGCTTAATGGAGGAACCCGGAGACCGGACTGCTTTAACCGCACGGTTATTACCACGGTTAATGGTTTTCTTACCGGCTCCGCCAACCATGGCTACAATATTGCCTTTGTAGTCCATGATGGTGCAGGCAGACTGTACTTTCTTCTGCGTGCCGTCTGCGCCATCTTCCGTCCGACTTGATTCTGTTGGGAAGGTGACCCGATTTTCCAATACGTATTCCGCTGCTTCCTGCACGGTGGCAATCTGACAGGAATAAATCCGAAGACCGCCATTGTACAGTTTTTGTGTAGCCTCTGACTTGGAGTAACCGTACTGTTCCATAAGGTCGGAAATAACGGTGTCCAAAACATAGTCAACATAATAACTGTTAATATCAGAGGTAGTAGAGGAATCATCCTCCTCTTCTTCTTCTGTATTACTGCTTGTGCTGGAGTTGGTGAAGACCAGTTCATAAGCAACGGCTTCATCATACTCTTCCTGGGTAATTGCCCCTTCTTTCAGCATATAACCCAGACACAGTTCCTGCCGCTTTTTATTGTTTTCCGGATACAGCAACGGATTGTATTTGGTAGGCGCCTTGGTAATGGAGGCCAGAACAGCAGCTTCTGCCACATTCAGTTCTTCCAAATCCTTACCAAAATATTTCTGCGATGCAGTTTCTACTCCATAACAACCGGATCCCAATGGAATGGTGTTTAAATAAGCTTCCAGGATTTCTTCTTTGGAATAGTTCTTTTCCATGTTCAGGGCATACAGAATTTCCTTCAGCTTTCTGGAAACCGTAACCTGGTTTTCTTCTGTTAAATTCTTAATGAGCTGTTGCGTCAACGTAGATCCGCCACCGCTCTTACCAAGGGTAATGGCGGCCTTCAAGGTACGAATCCAGTCTACCCCATGGTGTTTGTAGAAGCGCTTGTCTTCCATAGAAACAAATGCTTTCTTCACATTGTCCGGGATTTCATTGGAATCAATCCAAACACGGTTCTGCTCTCCGTGCAAAGAACCGACCTCTACGTACTTGTCTGACGTTTCTGACTCTTTGGCGTAAATAATACTGGTCTGAGCCTGATTGGATTTGTAATCATCTAAGTTGATAGCCGGTCCACTGTGGACAAATGCAACCATATAAATTACAACAAAAACAATACTGAACAAAATGGCAAGCCCAATGACTTTTAAGAAATTCTTCCATTTCTGATTGCCGTTACGCTTTCCCTTTTTCTTCTTCGTATTATTGGACGGCCGTCTGCCCTGCTGATTTGACGGACGTTTTGTTGTCTGCCCGGCAGGTCTTCTGGCTGTAGTCTTTTTCGTTGATCCAGTTGACATGAAAGCTGAACCCCCTTATTTAAAGCTGCAGACATAAAGCTGCATAATAACACCGTATATCATACCATAAACCCACAGAAAATGGCATTCCTTTCACAAATTTTAATCTTTTTGTATAGAAAAAAGGCTCTCCGCTTTGGAGAGCCTTTGAAAGAACAATTCTTTTTTATTTTACCAGGCTGGCAATTTCAGCAGCAAAGTCGTCCTGCTTCTTTTCCAGGCCTTCACCCTTAGCATAACGGATAAATCCGGTAACCTTGATGGAGCCGCCCAGCTTCTTAGCAACGGAAGCAACGTACTTTTCTACATCTTCGTGGTTTTCAGCCTTAACGAATTCCTGCTGCAGAAGGCAGTTTTCCTTGTAGTACTTACCAATTTTACCTTCTACAATCTTAGCAAGAACCTGTTCCGGCTTGTTAGCCATCTTCGGATCTTCCTTCATCTGGGCAACCATGATTTCTTTTTCATGAGCCAGTACGTCTGCCGGAACTGCTTCCGGATTCAGATAAAGCGGAGACATGGCTGCAACCTGCATGGCAACATCCTTGCCCATGGTTTTGAAGTCTTCGGTATCAGCAAGAGCTGCGTCAGCGTCAAAGGAAACCAGAACGCCAACAGCACCGCCCATGTGAATATAGGTGGCACAAACGCCTTCCACTCTTTCAAAGCGGCGAATCTTCATGTTTTCACCGATGGAAAGAATCAGATCCTGCAGGTTATCCTTTACAGAGCGATCAGAACCGGTCAGATTCATGGCTTCCAGAGCTTCTACATCTGCAGGATTTCCTTCAGCAACGGTCTTGGCACAGTCCAAAACAAAGTTCTGGAACTTTTCATTCTTACCAACAAAGTCGGTTTCTGCGTTTACTTCAATCAGAACGGAAACGTTCTTGGCTTCATCTGTATAAGCAAGAACAGCACCTTCTGCTGCAGCACGGCTTGCCTTTTTGGCAGATACGGCAGCACCCTGTTCTCTGAGAATATCAATGGCTTTGTCCATGTCACCGTCTGCTTCGGCCAGTGCCTGCTTGCACTTCATCATGCCGACGCCGGTCTTTTCACGGAGCTCTTTTACGTCTTGTGCAGTAAAGTTCATGAGTAAATCCTCCTGTAATGATTTTTATGTAGTAGCTTATTCAGCAGCTTCTTCTGCTTCTTCAGCGTCTGCGTTCTGTTCGCCCTGGCGACCTTCAATAACAGCGTCTGCCATGGCACCGGCAATCAGTCTTACGGCACGGATTGCGTCGTCATTGCCCGGGATAACGTAGTCAATTTCGTCTGGGTCACAGTTGGTATCTACAATAGCAATGATGGGGATACCCAGCTTGTGAGCTTCTGCAACAGCAATTCTTTCTTTGCGCGGGTCTACAATAAACATAGCGTCCGGCTGCTGCTTCATTTCGGTAATACCGCCAAGGAATTTTTCCAGCTTTTCAATTTCCAGTTCCAGCTTGGCAACTTCCTTCTTCGGCAGAAGATCAAAGGTGCCGTCTTCCTGCATAGCACGAAGCTGTTCCAGTCTCTTAATGCGGTTCTTAATGGTCTTGAAGTTGGTCAGCATACCACCGAGCCAACGAGCATTTACATACGGCATGCCGGCACGAGTTGCTTCTTCCTTGATGGAATCCTGAGCCTGCTTTTTAGTACCAACGAACAGGATAGTGCCACCCTCTTCAGAGATGTTTCTGACTACGTTGTAAGCTTCTTCCAGCTTCTTAACGGTCTTCTGCAGGTCAATGATGTAGATTCCGTTCCGTTCGGTGAAGATGTATTCTGCCATCTTCGGGTTCCATCTTCTGGTCTGATGTCCGAAATGAACACCGGCTTCCAATAATTGTTTCATAGAAACGACTGACATAGGTTTTTTCCTCCTTAAAATTGAACCTCCGCAAGGTTATAAAAGCACGTAACACTGCCCATTTTTCCGGGCAATGCAGGAAAGCGCTCAACACCTTACGTGCGATTTGCTCTGACATTATAACAAGACTGCCCCATGAAATCAAGAAAAATCCTTATCTTATGCGGCCTGATTTGTATAAAGCTGCGTTCCGTCGGTGGCAAAAATGATTGTCCCCTCTTCATCTGTGCGATGTACCTCTACACTGCATTCTGCCAAACGGTCCAAAGTTTCCTGATGCGGATGTCCGTAGTCATTGTTTTTTCCGCAGGAAATGACTGCGTATCGCGGCTTGACCTGACAAAGAAAAGCCGCACTGGTGGAAGACTTGGAACCATGGTGGCCCACTTTTAAGACGGTAGAGGCTAAATTACCGGAAAGAGATTGTTCTTCGTCTGTTTCTGCATCGCCGGTAATCAGGAAAGAAAAGTTGCCGTACTCTATTTTCAGAATTAGGGAGTTGTTGTTGTCGTCCGCGCCAAAGAAAGAGGGACCCAGTGCGAAAAATTTACCTCCGCCAATCTGATATGTTTGCCCTATGACCGGCTGTTCTGTTGTAGTCCCCTTTTCTTTGGCCAGTTGGTAAAGCTCTCCCGGATAGCCATCTCCGGTCAACAGTAATTGGTGGATTGGCACTGCTTCCAAGAGCTCTGCAAGGCTGCCAAGATGGTCTTCATGAGGATGCGTTATAAAGCAATAGTCTATGTCATCTGCTTCCAGTTTGGACAACTGGGACCGGATCCTGTTTCCCTGCCCGGAAGGGCCAGTATCAATCAAAACAATTTGGTCTTCCGTGCGGATCAGGGTACAGTCCCCCTGTCCAACCGAAAGGAAGCAGATGACAAAAGGGTACTGATAGCATAGGTTGTCACTGCCAAGGCCCAAAACAGCGTACACCTGTTCCCAAGAGGGAACGTGTGGCAGGTGTTTTGGGCCATACGTGAAGAGCGCCGACACCAACAGTGCCAGCGCCATTCCAAAGCAGAGGACATATGTTTTAATATGCTCTGCCCTCTTTCTTCTGGCCTTGGGGTCTTTCCGGTTCTTTCTTTGCATAAATCATCACCAAAAAGAGCGTAACGCACTTTTTGGATTTCACAAAAGGAAGGCGCATGAGCGGTTCCTGTCGGCGCCCCAGCGGTATGTGACAAAAAACAAGCGTAAAAGAGGACTGGAAATGGAACAGGAAAAGAAGCCGGAAATTAGACCGATGAAAAAAGTGAGGTCTGTTTGATAACAGACCTCACGTAATATGTATCAGTTTTCAATTGGATTTTAATTGGAAAACGGTAAATCCTGTGGTGGCGTAGCTGTGTGGTCCTCCACCCCAAGTTCTATAGCTGCTGCAGTTCCGTCATCCGGAGTATCCGCCATAGCATTCATCTCCAGCCACTGGTTTTTCGTCATTAAAACTTTTCGTGGTTTAGAGCCTTCATAAGGACCGATGACTCCACGTTCTTCCAATTCATCCACAATGCGGCCTGCACGGGCATAGCCTACTTTCAGTTTGCGCTGAATTAATGTGGTACTGGCTTGACCCGCTTCTATTACAACGCGAATGGCATCCGGCAGAAGAATGTCGCCATCATCCTGCCCGGAAGGTGCATTAATGCCACCGGAGGACTTATCGTTGGCAGCATCTGCAGCCTTGGCAGCGTCTTCAATATCCTTGATGACTTCATCAGAGTATTTTGCATCGCCCTGCTTCTTAATGTAGTTTACTACTTCTTCCACTTCCGAATCAGAAGTAAAGCAGCCCTGGATTCGAACCGGTTTAGAACAGCCAATGGGGTTAAAGAGCAAGTCACCGTTGCCAAGCAGTTTTTCTGCGCCCGCCATATCCAAAATGGTACGGGAGTCAACCGCAGAAGAAACAGACAAAGACAAACGACTTGGAATATTGGCCTTGATCAGACCGGTAATAACGTCTACTGATGGACGTTGTGTTGCAATAACCAGATGCATACCGGCAGCACGGGCCATCTGGGCCAAACGACAAATGGAATCTTCTACTTCTTTTGGCGTTGCCATCATTAAGTCAGCCAACTCGTCAACAAAGATAACCACATGCGGCATCTTACCCTTTTCCGGATCCATAGAAACCAGTTCATTGTATCCGGAAATGTCCCTGACGTTGTTTTCAGAGAACATCCGATACCGCTTCAGCATTTCTTTTACAGCCCAGCTTAATGCACCGGCTGCTTTGTTCGGTTCGGAAACAACCGGAACCAGCAAATGCGGGACCCCATTGTAAACAGAAAATTCAACCTTCTTCGGGTCAATCATGATCATTTTTACTTCATCCGGCTTGGCGTTGTACAGGATGGATAAGATCATGGCGTTTAAGCAGACCGATTTACCGGAACCGGTGGTACCGGCAATCAGCAGATGTGGCATTTTAGCAAGGTCGGCCACACAGCTGTTACCGGAAATATCCCGGCCAAGTGCTACGTTCAGCAGACTCTTTTTTGTGCCCTTCTTATAGGTATCTGATTCCAGGATTTCCCGCAGAGTAACGGTTTCCCGGGTCTTATTTGGAACTTCAATGCCAACTGCAGCTTTGCCTGGAATTGGGGCTTCAATCCGGATACCGGTGGCTGCCAAGTTCAGTGCAATATCGTCTGCAAGACCGGTAATTTTAGAAATTTTAACACCGACTGCCGGAGCCAATTCATAACGCGTTACCGACGGACCTCTGGCAATGTCTACAATGGTAGTTTCCACGCCAAAACTGCGAAGAACATCTACCAGCTTCTGCGCATTGTCCCGCAATTCCTGTTCGGAAGAACCACCCAGGGAAAGCTTTGGCGGCTTCAGGCAGTCCAACGGTGGCAAGCGGTAACCGGACGTATCTTCTTTTTCCAGCGAAGCAGGCGTTGGCGTTTCCACCTTTTCAGCCACATCCGCATCTGATGGTTTTGGCTGCGGAGCTCTTCTGGCGGCAGCTTTGGCCACAATGTCATCTAATTTTACCGGAGCCGGTGCAGCAGCTTCTGCTGCAGCTACAGTGGAAGCTGTTTCGGCAGCTTTTTCAACAGAAGAACCAGCCGCGGAAACAGTAGCAGCCGCCGTTGCCCCGGCTACCGCTTTTTTGCCCTTCCGACCGGATTTTCCGGTGGCGTTGGAAGGTTCTTCCGCATCCGCGCCGTGAAACTCCGGTCCCAAATCTACGTCAGGATTAAAGCGGTATCCGGCGCGGCGCTTAGCGGCAGCGCGTTCAGCGCGCTGTTGCTGCCGTTCTTCATTAGCAGCTGCACGCTGCTCATAGGACTCTTTGGTGGCTTCCCCTGCCTTCTTTACCGGGGAAGCAATATTCTTTGCCAACCGGTTCAGTGTTGTTCCGGTCAGCAGCATCAAAACAAGAAGAATCAGAATAATGGTAACTACCATGGCAGGCACTTTTGCATTTCCGGTCATCAGCAGGAACAAGCCACCCAACACAGCACCAAACACGCCGCCGTTGGTGTGCACCCCGCCGGCCTGGTATGCGTCTTTTATGGCCTGGCCAAAACCGCCAACCATATCTTCTGCGTTATATCCGATAAATACAGCGGTACAAATCAGCCAAATAAAAATGGCAACCTCTACTACCTGTACTTTTAAATTGCGATAATCCTTTTGTAACGAAGCCATAAAAGCAACGTAAGCCAGGACAAACGGCCAAATATAAAAACCGATGCCGAAGCAGCCAAAGAAAAACTGCTGCAAAGCACCCCAAACCCCGCCACCAGGAATAAAAGCAATGCAGAGCATCAAAAGTGCTACGCCAAAGAGGATAACCGCACCCATCTGGCGCTGTTCTGCCTCTTTGGCCTGCGCCTTGGTCTGCTTTCCCCTGGCTGCTGTATTCTTTCTGGTTCCGGACTTTGCCGCTGGCCGTTTTTTGGCCGCTGTGCTGCCGGTTTTCTTCCCGGTTTTCTTTTGGGAAGTTGCCATTCGTTACTCACCTCAAAAATTCATGTAAAGCTTCATTTAAAATTGCAACAAATTACCTGTTACGTGTTCATAGCAACCGGCCGCAATGGTCAGCGTTGCCAGAATTAAGCAATAATAAGCAAAGAACGTAAATTTATCCTTGTTTACCATCCACTTCAAAAGTTGGATGGCCAAAATACCGAACACCGCAGCGGTAATAACACCAACCAGCAGCGGTCCAGCAGAAATTCCAGCCAATCCACCTTCTACAGCGTCTTTCATTTCCACCAGGCTGGCGGCCAGTACGGCCGGCGTTCCCAGGACGAAGGAATATTCTACCATAACATCCTTATCCACCCTACGCAGCATACCGGCGGAAATGGTGGACCCGGAACGTGAAACACCTGGGAAGGCAGCAGCCAAAACCTGGGCAAAGCCAATGATCCAGGCGTCCTTCATTTCTACTCTGGAACGGATGTTATTTGCCGTGCGAGATACGTACACACCGGTAAATAACAAAATGGACGTAACAAGGAAGCAAAAGCCTTCCAATAAAATATCGTTATCTTCCGAAAAGCGCTCTACATAATCTTTCACATTCATATCGCCGCCAAGCGGGACAAACAGAAGCAGCAGCGGCAGGCAGGAAATAAACATCATGTACAGCAAATGCCGACTGTCAGTAATTTCCTGATCCTTCCGGAACAGCTTTCCGGTAAACAGATCCCGCAGGAAAAAGCCGATTTCCTTCAGCAATTTCCAAAACGTTTTATAGTAAACTGCAACTACGGCAATTAACGTACCAATGTGCAGGAAAACAGTCAGCATTAAAGAGCCTTCTCCGCTCATTCCCATAAAGTGCTGAAACAGGGACAAATGGCCACTGCTGGAAATGGGTAAGAATTCTGTCAGGCCCTGAACAATTCCAAGGATAATTGCTTTTATGTACTCCATATAGTATCTCCTTTATCTCAGGAAAATCTGCTGGGCAGACTCTCAGATATACGGCTTATAGTATAGCAAAAGCAAGTTCTAAGCGCAATATATAGTGATTGACGAGCCCTATTACATTATTTATAATAGAGATTGTTAAAAAAATGTATAAGTATGCTTAGGAGATTTTCAAATGGGCTATACAATCAGTCAAAAAATTATCAAAAACCACCTGGTTACAGGCGAAATGGTACAAGGATCCGAAATCGGGCTCCGGATTGACCGGACTCTGACACAGGATGCTACCGGCACCATGGCTTACTTGGAACTGGAAGCCATGGGTATTGATCGCGTAAAGACCGAACTTTCGGTTGCCTACATTGACCATAACACCCTGCAAACCGGTTTTGAAAACGCAGATGACCACCGGTTCATCCAAAGTGTTTGTAAAAAGCGTGGCATCCGCTTTTCCCGTCCGGGAAATGGCATCTGCCATCAGGTCAATCTGGAACGTTTCGGTGTACCGGGTGAAACCCTGATTGGTTCCGACTCTCACACCCCAACCGGTGGCGGAATCGGCATGCTGGCCATGGGCGCCGGCGGCCTGGATGTTGCGGTTGCCATGGGTGGCGGTGAATACTTCATCACCATGCCGAAAATGCTGAAGGTTAACCTGACCGGCAAGCTCTCCCCATGGGTTGCTGCAAAGGACGTTATTTTGGAAGTACTCCGTCGCCTGTCTGTAAAAGGCGGCGTCGGCAAGATTGTAGAATATGCCGGTCCCGGTGTTGCCACCCTCTCTGTTCCGGAACGTGCCACTATCACCAACATGGGTGCTGAATTGGGCGCCACCACTTCCATCTTCCCTTCTGATGAAATTACACGGGAATTCCTGAAAGCCCAGGGTCGTGAAGCGGATTGGACTCCACTGGCAGCAGATGAAGATGCTGTTTATGACGAAGTCATTGACATTGACCTTTCCAAGCTGGAACCAATGGCTGCCATGCCACACATGCCGGATAACGTAAAAACCGTCCGTGAAATCGGAAAAATTAAGATTGATCAGGTTTCCATCGGATCCTGCACCAACTCCTCCCTGTCTGACATGATGAAAGTAGCTGCCATCCTGAAAGGCAAGAAAGTTGCTGAAAACGTTAGCTTGTCCATTGCGCCAGGCTCCAAGCAGGTACTTTCCATGATTGCCAGAAACGGTGCTCTTGCCGACATCATTGACGCCGGCGCCCGCATTTTGGAATCCGCTTGCGGTCCGTGCATTGGTATGGGCCAGTCCCCGAATTCCAAGGGCATCTCCCTTCGTACCTTTAACAGAAACTTTGAAGGCCGTTCCGGCACCGCTGACGCCGGTATTTATCTGGTTTCTCCGGAAGTAGCTGCTGCCTCTGCCCTGACCGGTTATCTGACCGATCCAAGAGACCTCGGTGAAGCACCGGTTATTACATTGCCGGAAACCTTCCTGGTCAACGACAACTGCATTGAACTTCCAGCCTCTCCGGAAGAAGCCGCTAACGTAGAAATTCAATACGGACCG
>CAVCCW010000028.1:0-22049 GCA_963600825.1 Bacteroidaceae bacterium
ATTATACGGCGTAACCGGAAGCCGTATAATAGTGCTGCCCCGCCGCCCTGCTGACTTTTTTGCAACAAGCCTTCAAACGCGTTCTGCTGTTCTTCTGTTAAAAGGATAGGTGCTGTATCGGTTATCTCCTTTTCATAAGGCCGGCGATACACTTCCTTGTCATAGGTAACGGCAAGGCCCTTTTTGACCAGTGCTTTCGGCACTGCTTCTGTTACGCCTGTAAAATAACAAAGCTCTTTTACGGAGCAGGCGCCACAGCGTTGTAGTTCTTCTACAACCGCTTTCTGCTTTGCCGTTAATTTTTCCGGATACTGTTCCAGACCTTCTTCGGTTTGATAGGCATCCGCTAAACGAATCATGCGAACCGCAGCATCTCCTACGCTGCGAATGGCGTCATAGTCCCGCAACAAATAGTTTGCTTTGTATAAACGTTCCAACACATCTGAAGAGGAGTCAAGACCAAGGTCAGCACAAATGGCCGTTTTCTTTACATAACCCTTCCGGTGACGCAGATACTCCAAAATCTGCATTTGGTCGGCTGTCAGTTTCGGTTCCGCCTCCGGATCCGGAAACTGCTTCAGCGCGTAGGCTACTCTGGTTTTCAGGTTGATGCCGGGCGGGAACATGACCCGAACGGCATCAAAGAGCGTACAAAACGTCCGTTCTTTTAAATAAGTGGCCAAAGAAAGCCGCTTTACGTCAAGCAGCGGTGCCTGATCCAGCACCGCTGCAATTTCTTTCATATAATCTTCCGCTTGTTCCGCACGGTGCAAAGACAGAACAATGCCTTGGCGCCAGGCGTTTCCGCGTCCGAAGGGAACCATGACACGACAGCCGACCTGCAAGGTGTCGGCAAACTTCGGCCCCACAACGTAGGTATAGAGTTTGTCTACAGAATAGGACAAATTCTGTACGGCAACGCCGGCAAGTACCGTTTCAGCCATAGGATCCCCCTGATTCCGTCAGACGAATTAAAGGTTTTTAATTTCGTCCGGCTCCACAATGGTATATTCCTTATCCAGAAGCTTTTCCAGTGCAATAGAAACCGGTTTTTCCGTTAAAATTTCTTTTCTGCGAGCAGCATCATCAGAAATTTCTCTGGCCAGTTTTGCAGTGGCACTGACTAAGGAGTAGCGGCTAACGCGTTCTCCGTGTTCGCCCTTTAAAAGGTCCGTTAATTCCGGGTTAAATCCGTATTTAGACATAATATAATCCCTCTTTACTAAATTCTTTATTCAAACAGGTAACTGTTGTTGACTGGTTCTCCGCGCAACATGGCACGGTTACGGTTAACCACTTCCAGAACGCCTTCCACAGCGTCTTCCAGACGGTTATTTACAATAATGTAGTCATAGTCATAAGCATGAGATATTTCATATCTGGCAATGGCAATCCGCTTTTCAATTTCTTCGTCGGATTCCGTACCTCGCCCTTTTAAGCGGGCGCGCAACGCCTGAACAGATGGCGGCATTAAAAACATAGTGCGAACTTCCGGCATTTGTTCTTTAATTTTGCCGGCACCCTGCACTTCAATATTCAGAATAACGGTCTTTCCTTCACCAATCCATTTCAAAATAGGAGTTTTGGGAGTGCCGTAATAGTTTTCACCATACTTTGCCCATTCCAGCATTTCGTCCTGTGCAATTTTCTGTTCAAACGCTTCCTTGGAAACAAAGAAGTAATTGACGCCGTCCTGCTCTCCTGGGCGTGGTTTCCGTGTGGTCATGGAAACCGAACAAACAATTTGACTATCCCGTTTTAGCAGACAGTCAATGACTGTATCTTTGCCGGAACCACTGGGTCCGGAAAGAATCAGCAAGAATCCTTCACTCATAATTCTGCTGCCTCCTCTTCGTCTTCGTTCATCCGATGGATCAAATTTTCCGGTTGAAGATACGAAAGGACCGCATGATCTGAGTCCATTAAAATAACGGTTTTGGTTTTACGGCCATGGGAAGCATCAATCAGAGTGCCCCGTTCCTTGCAATCCTGCACAATTCGCTTGATGGGTGCCGAATCCGGACTAACCATAGCAATGACACGGTCAGCATTTACCGCGTTGCCAAAGCCGATGTTAACTAACTTCAAAGAGAAAACCCCCACTTCAGAAAATACTTACTCTATGTTCTGAATTTGTTCGCGAATTTTTTCTACTTTTCCCTTAATATCCAAGACCCTGGCTGTAATTTCCAAATCCGAGGCTTTGGAGCCAATGGTGTTGGCTTCCCGGTTAATTTCCTGTACCAGGAAGTCCATTTTACGGCCCACGGCTTCTTCTTCCTCTAGCATGGATTTCAGTTGGTCAATATGGCTGTGCAAACGAACGGTTTCTTCGTCCACAGCCACTTTATCTGCATGGATGGCAACTTCTGTTAACAGTCTTCCTTCATCTACGGAAGCGTCCTCCAAAAGTTCCTGTACCTTTGCTTTCAATTTTTCATGATATTCTTTTACTGTTTCCGGGGACCGTGCCTCTACAAAACGGACGTCTTCCAGAATAGAGTCTGCCTTTTCCAAAACATCCTCTTTTAACTTTTGACCTTCCCGTTCCCGCATGGCAAGGAACCGGTCCGTTGCGTCTTGCAAAACCGGAAGAACCAGAGCCCAAACAGATTCTTCATCGGCCTCTTCCTTCTGTACGGAAAGGACATCATTGAATTTTGCCAAATTCAGGGCATTGATGGTATTCGGAACAGACAGGGTTTCCGAAAGTTCTTCCAAAGCAGCCAGATAGCCGGCAGCCAACGTCTGATTGACCCGAACGCTGACATTAGCATCCTGATAAAGTTCAATATAAAGATTGCATTCCACCTTACCGCGGGAAATCCGGTCCTGCAGGTAAGATTTTACCTTTTCTTCCAGAAAGGAATACTGTCTTGGCAGGCGGGTACTTAATTCAAAATACCGGTGATTGACACTGCGCAATTCGGCACTGATACTGTATTCTTCCGTAGCGCACTGTGCCCGACCAAATCCGGTCATACTTCTTATCATAGACGATATCTCCGTTTCAAGGGCATAAATTATCCTAAGTATTATACTAGCTTTTATAGGTTCCTGCAACCGCCGCCGGTGTAGCAAATATTGCTTTACCGACGTGCCCGGTCTCTTGCATTATGCTTTGCTTCCAGTTTCAGGGATTTCACTTCCTGCGGCGTTAAATACCGCCACTTTCCCTGTTGCAGCATGCCCAGTTTAACAGGACCGATGGCAATTCGTTTTAAACGTGCTACTTCTAAGCCTAAGCTTTCACACATCTTCCGGATTTGCCGGTTTCGGCCCTCTACCAGGGTTAATTCCATTACCACGCGATTCGGCTCTCGGCTGACAATATGAACCTCTGCCGGCAAGGTCTGGCGGCCGTCAATCATCATGCCGGTCATCAGTTGGTTTATCATGTCTTCCGTTACATCGGGGCGAACCGTAACCCGGTAAATCTTCGGCACATGCTTAGACGGATGCATCATTTGATTGGCAAAGTCTCCGTCATTGGTCATCAGTAACAGGCCTTCAGAATCCCGATCCAGACGGCCGACCGGGTAAATCCTTGCCGGCACATCCTTTACCAGTTCCGCTACGCACTTGCGGTTTTGTTCGTCGGACATGGTGGTAACAAAACCGCGGGGCTTGTGCAGCATAACGTAATACAACTCAGATTCCTTTTGAATTGGTTTTCCGTGCACTGTTACCTTGTCGTGTTTGGGATCAATCTTGTCCCCAATGTGGGCAACCTGCCCGTTTACCTTGACTTTACCGGCGCTGATTAATTCTTCGCTTTTGCGGCGGGAAGCCACTCCGGATTCAGCCATATATTTTTGTAATCTGACTAGTTCTGCTGCCATAGTAATACTCCATTAGAACAACAATGCAACCATCCGGTCAGGAGCCGGATGGCTGCAACAAAATACTTCTTACTTTTTGACAAACTCGGTTACTTTGTCAAACATACCGGGGACCAGATCCATTGCTTTGGATCCGGAAGCATCCGGCTGACCAATCTGCTTTACCGTAATATTCCCATCCTGCACAATCAGAAAAGCAACCGGTTCCATGGTGAATCCACCACTGGCACTTTCCTCTTCTGCTTTGTGGGAACTGTTTTTTGCTCCCCCGGAAGTAAACCCGTAGGTTACTTTGGAAACCGGGATAACAGTCATGCCAAGGCCGGTGTCCAGGGGTTCCCCCATAACAATATTTACGTTGATTGCCTGCTTGATCTTTTCAAAGCTGGATGCCAGCAGATCTGCGGGATTTTGACTTGCCATGGTTTGTCATTCCTGTCTGTTAATCCATTTCAGCATACTGCTGATTTAACTTGGCTTCCGTCTTCTTTTCCAGAAGCTCTTTGTTCTTCTGAATCTGCTTGCTGGTCTTGGAAACAAACGGAACGGCCTTGCTTCCTACCTTAACAGCAAGCGGCAGCAAAGGAGATACTACATAAAGCGGACGAAGTCCTACCTTTACGTGTACTTCTGCATTGTCTTTTTCATCCAGGAATTCCGGATGAATATCAATGGAAGACTTCTTGACATTAGCTGTGCTGACAAACTTTTCCAAAGCCGGTACAGCTACGGAATCAACCGCGCCATAAGCCAATGCGGTAACGGCGGTGTTCGGTCCGTGAACGCCAAGCGTAACATCTACATTTTGGAATACAATCCGCTTGCCTACTTTGCCCAGTGCGCCCTTGCTTTCGGTTCCGGCAAATTTAATTAAAGCCAGAGCGGAAGCAAAGTCAAAGCCATTTACAAAGCTCATGACGGTGTTGTAACCCTTTTCAAAGTCCAAAGCATGGAAGGAATCCCGAATGCTTTGCAGCTTCTGGAAGCGAGATTTATCCACAACATCCGGCAACGGAGTTCCGGCCTGTTCAGCAGCTTCTGCCGCAGCCAGATCCGCCTGCGTCTTTTCCATTTCTGCGTTGATTCTTGCTTCTTCCTCTTCAATGCGGTTGGCTTCCAAAAGCAGGTCTTCCTGTTCCAGAATTTCCCGTTCCACAGCCTTTTTGTCAACCTTGGTTTCCACAGATTCCTTGGTTTTGCTGACTGCCTTACGAACATAAGGTTCCACTTGGTACTTTCTCTTGTTCTTCTTTTTCTGGCTCTTGGCTTTGGCAGCAGCAATTTCTTCTTCCGTCTTTTTCTTCTTCGGAAGCAGTTTAAGACCGATAAAACCGTACTTTACCTTCAGTTTTGCTTCTTCTCCATCGTAATCAAAGTGCAGCTGTACTTTGACCAACAAAGCACAAAGGATTCCCAAAATAGCCAGCAGAGTCAGTGCCAGGCAAATGACAAAAATCCACATGATGATCTTCAGGATGATCAAAAAACAACACCTCCCATTTCATTAGATTCGTTCTCAGTGTCATTGGTTGAAGCGGGTTCTTCGCTTTCTGCCGGTTCTTCCGATTGCGGAAGCGGCGGCAGTTCTTCCAATGACGATATGCAAAAGCACCGCAGGAAAGCGGGCGTTGTGCCATAAACAATAGGTTTGCCGGGGAGATCCAGTCTTCCCCGTTCTTCAATCAGGCCTTTTTGACAAAGCGTACTGATAACGCCGGAACAATCCACACCCCGGACCTGTTCTACAAAGGCTTTGGTTACCGGCTGGTTATAGGCCACCACTGCAAGCACCTCAAAAGAGGCCTGGGACAATGGCGTATTCCGTCTGGACTCTAACACGGAGCGGACTTCTTCGGCATATTCTACCCTGGTGCAAAGCTGGTACCGGTCTCCAAGCTGTTTTAAACAGACGCCGCTGCCGCGGTCATCCAGGGCTTGTGCCAGGCGATTCAGTATCTTCTGTGCATCCGGAATACCAAGTTCCAAAGTGTCTGCCAGACGAGAGATAGGAAGTGGCTCGCCAGAGGCAAATAAAACGGCCTCCGCTGCGGCCTGCAGACGTTCTTCCTGCATTGGGTCAGCTCCTCTTCAGGGTAATTTCAAGATTTTCTCCTGTACCTTCTGTTTTTACTTTTTTGTCTTTAATCAGTTCCAGAATGGCAAGGAAAGTGGCCACCATGTCGGAACGGGACTCCGACTGGGCAATCAGCTGGCGGAAACTTTGCCGCCGCCGCGTGCCGAACTGGGCCATAATTTTAGAGATTTTAGAAGAGACCGAAACGACGGTCTTTTTTACAATAAAGGTGAAGGAATCCACCGGTGGCGGTAACTTGCGCCGTCCTTTTCCCAGTGCCAGGCGATATGCACGATACAGTTCTTCCGGTTCATGCAGCAAGTCATAGGTAGAATCCGTTTCTATGGTATCCGGTTCTTTGGTATAAAGATCAAATCCGGTGGCAGACTGTTTTAGCTTTTCTGCCATAATCTGACAGTCCCGGTATTCCAGCAATTCTCCGGTCAGCTCTTGTTTTAACTGTTCCGCTTCTTCCTGGGTTGGTAAAAGAGAAACCGTTTTTAAATAAACCAGCCGGGCCGCCATTTCCAGAAATTCAGAAGCAAGTTCCATGTCTTCTGCCTGCATGGCACGAACATAAGCAAGATATTGATCTACTAATTCCACAATGGGAATGTCATAAATATCCAGCTTGTGCTTGTTGATCAGGGACAGAAGCAGATCCATGGGACCTTCAAAGACTTCCAGCTTATAGGAAAGCTTTTCTTTTTCCATAGGGCCTCCGATTAATGGAACGGCAACGCACAAAGCGTTCCAAGAACATTCAGAATCAGACTTGCCAAAGCACTAAGAGGTCTGGACAAAACACCGGTAAACAGCAAAGCAATAAAAATAATGGAAATGATCTGCTGATGGGTGTTCAGCCATTCCGACCAGCTTGGAGGCAGAAGTCCTTCAATAACACCGTATCCGTCCAAAGGCGGTACAGGAATTAAATTGAAGACCATCAGGTACAAGCTGATTTCCGCGGCAATATAACAGAATGTGTATACATAGGAAGCTAGGTAAGTTCCTGCAGCAGGTCCGACATTGGCAAACAAAGAGCCAAGGAAGAGCAACAACCAAGCCAACAAGAAGTTGGCAAACGGACCGGCAAAGGAAGTCAGTGCAATGCCCCACTTCCGGTTTTTAAAGTTATTGGGATTGATTGGCGCCGGTTTGCCCCATCCAAAACCAATCAGGCAAATCAGTACGGCACCAAGCGGGTCTATGTGTGCCGTTGGATTTAAGGTGTATCGGCCCAGCATCTTTCCGGTGTTGTCCCCTAATTTAGTTGCACACCAAACGTGCGCAAATTCATGAACGGGAACAACGACAAAAACTAAAAAGAGGCTGGCAAGCAACGAAGCAAAGATGGTGATTTTGTCACCACTGAGAAGGGCAGAAATAAGCATGAGCCAACTCTCTTTCTTTCAAAATAAACAGAAATTCATATATAAGTAGGATACTAAAAAAGCCTATTTTCGTCAATGGAAAAAGGCTTTTTCGCTTATTTTATCCCCAAAACAAAGCGGGTTATTCCATAGGGATCTTGTTTCATTTCCGTCTGCTTACAGGCAGTGGAAAACAATGCGGCAATTTGCGGGGCCTGGTCTTCCCCGCACTCTACGGCAAAAAAGCTGCCGGAAGACAGATGTGGAAGCCACTGTTCCCGCAAATTGCGGTAGAAGGACAGGCCGTCCTTTCCGCCGTCCAGTGCCAGTACGGGCTCCCGCTTCAGCTCTGTCTGCAACTGTTCCAATTCTTCCGTACGCAGGTACGGTGGATTGGACAGGAGCAGATCCGGCACGGGAAAAGAAGATGCCGGAAAGCCATCAAACAAACTGCCCTGCCGGATGACAGAGCGTTCCTGCAGCCCGTATTGTTCCACGTTACGGCGCAGGAAAGAGACGGCCGCTTCCGACTTTTCCAGAAAATAAACTGTTGCATTAGGTAATTGCAGCAATAAGCTGATGCCGATGCAGCCGGTTCCGGCACACAGATCCAATATATTCCAGGACCTTGTCTGCCAATCCTTCTGCTGATGAATATAGTCCAAAGCAAAATCTACCAGGCATTCCGTTTCCGGTCTGGGAATCAGTACCCCTTCTCCAACAAAGAAGGTGTTTCCGTAGAAGTCCCATTCCCCCAGCAAATATTGCAGCGGAATGCCTTCTGTCCGTTGCTGTACCAGCTGACGATACCGGTCTTCCACGGCAGCCGGAACCGACTGGTCTGCATTCAGGAGCAGTGCGGTTTGGGACAATCCGGACGCCAACAGTAGTAATTGCCGGGCATCAAAAGCGGCATCTTCCGGGCAAACAAGTTGTAACTGATCCGTTCCTTCTTTCAGCAAGTTCCGATAAATCAGCAAAGCTTATCATCCTCCGGATTGTCGGTCCGCACTGCGTTGAAGGCAGCAATGCCGACCTCTATCATGTCATCGGTCGGCTCCGCCGTGGTAATGCGCTGCATCCATAGTCCCGGAGCAGATCCGATTTTTGCCAGAATAGAATCACTTCTGCCGGCCCATTTAATGAACTCATATCCAAAGCCCATAATCAGCGGCAAAAGGACCAGTTTTAATAACATCCAGAGCGCTCTGTGGGTTCCGATTCCCGGAACCAGGAAGGACAGCAAGGTATAAATCAGGATGCCAATCAGTAACAGTACAAAAATGAAGCTGGTGCCACATCGCGGATGAAACCGAGTTTGTTCTCTGACATTCTCCACCGTTAACTCCAGACCATTTTCATAGCAGGAGATGGTTTTATGCTCCGCACCATGATACATAAAGACCCGTTTTATTTCCTTGGTACGGGAAACCGCCTTCATGTAAATAACCAAAATAATAATTTTTAAAATACCTTCCAGCAAAGCGTGCAAATTATGTGCTTCCAGAACGCCACTGGTAACATATTTGTCAAACAGATCAACCAGCCACATAGGAATGTACAAGAACAGGAACAGTGCAAGTGCTACTCCAAGGATAACGGAAAGAACACTAATGATTTTCATCATATGTTCTCCAAGATGAGCCGCCATCCACTGGTCAAATTTGGAATCCTCTTCGGTTGCTTCCAGTTCTACTCCATCCAATGCCGTTTTTTCCGCTGACAACATTAAGTAACGGTAGCCATAATAAAGGCTTTCAAAAAACGCAATGCACCCACGGACAATGGGCCATTTGGCAAAGGCATATTTCTGAGACAAGTGTTTTTCTTCCTGTGGTTCTACGTCAATAGAACCGTCCGGAAGACGTAAGGCAACGGCAGAACCCAAAGGGCCGCGCATCATGATGCCTTCCATGAGGGCCTGGCCCCCAATGCTTGTTTTATGAATCTTCTTTGACAATCTCTTCGTTCTCCGTTTCCGGTTCCACAGTCTGTGTCTGTTCCAGGACTGCTTCATCCACAATAGCTGTTTCTACTTCCACATAATCTATGGGAAGACGAATGGTAACACAGGTGCCGACGCCCAGTTCAGACTGCAGTTCCAGGGAACCCCTGTGCATTTTCACAATTTCGTCACAGACTGCAAGGCCGATGCCGCTGCCTTTGACAGAAATATTAGACTTATAAAACTTCCTTTTGACCTTCGGCAGTTCTTCTGCAGAAATACCGCATCCGGTATCCTCAACCTGCACAGTCAGCCAGCCTTTTTCTTCCCCTTCTGCCGGTGGTGTCCGGGTTGCCAAAACGGTGACAGAGCCCCCCTGCTCCGTATATTTGAATGCATTATCCAAAACGTTGACAAATACCTGTTTGATACGGGCTGCATCGCCTTCGGCAGGGGCAGGTTCAGACGGCGCATTATAGGAAAGGTCTATGCCCTCCCGCATGGAGCGGTCCTTGAAGACAAAAATGGTATCATCCAGTTCTGCCAGCAGGTCAATCTTGGCATATTTTAACGTTAACCGACCGTTGGAAATCTTGGATAAATCAAGCAAATCCTCTACCACTCCGGTTAACCGGGAAGACTCATCCACAATAACTTCCAGACCACGCTTGGTTAAATCCGGGTCCGTGTCCCCTACGGTCAGCAGGGTTTCCGCCCATCCCTTAATAGCCGTTAACGGTGTCTTCATTTCATGGGATACGGTGGAAATAAAGTCATTTTTCATTTTATCGGTAGAGCTGAGCTCATCCGCCATGGCATTCAGGTTGCGTGCCAACTCAGAAAGTTCATCCTTTCCATTTCCGGCAGACGCTCTGGCATTCATTTCCCCACCGGCAATCCGTTTGGTAACGTTACTGAGTTCCATAATGGGAGAAACAACCGAACGAATGAAATACAAGGACGGATAAATAATCATGCACATCAGAATTAAGAAAACCAAAAGGAAGGACATGACAATCCAAAACAACTCTGCCCGGATCTGTTCCGTAGAAACAACATAACGGACGGCATATCCGGTATCTGTTGCGGAAGCGGCAAGGATATAAGTAACCGCCCGGATATGTTCTCCGTACTGATTTTTTCCGCTGTAAACGGCGGATTTGCTGTCGGAAGCAAGCGCCTCCTGATAATCCGGCATGTCTGAATCAGAAATGGCAAAGCCGGAAGAAGAGGCCACAATAACCCCATCTTTGTTGATGACCCAGACATCCATTTGATCTTTATCAGAAAAGTTAGAAATATATTCAATGGCACCGTCCAGGAAGACATCATCTCCGCGTCCAAGATAGGAAGCGAAGAAGGTATCTACGCCCTGGTTGTACTCCTCCTGCAGGGCAGTATCCACTGTATTATACAGATAGGTACGTGCCACAAAAAAGGACGTCAGCATAAAGGCCAGGAACGCAACGGCAAAAACCAAGGCCGTATAATTGAGCCAGCGTCCGGAAATGCCGGAAAAAGTGGCCGCATACCACCGTTTCAATCGGCTTTTGATGGAAACTCTTGGCCGTTTCTTTACGGCTTTTTCTGCCATTTGCACTCCCTCCTTTCTTTCTCTTCCTGTACTTTTAAAACGGAAAAGTTATTCCACCCACTTGTAGCCAATACCCCAAATAGTAATTAAATGTTTGGGGGCAGATGGATTTTCTTCTACCTTCATACGCAAACGGCGAATATTGACGTCCACAATTTTTTCTTCGCCAAAATAGCCTTCGCCCCAAACGTGATGTAAGATGTCTGCGCGATTGACTGGCGTATTGGGACTATGGAATAAATACTCCAAAATCTGGTATTCCACCTGGGTCAGTTCAATTGGCGTTCCGTTCCGAAGCAAGGTACGACTTCTGGTATCCAGGGAGAATTCCCCCAACGTAATAATATCCTGATCCGGTTTTACTCCCTTTACCATGGAAACACGGCGATATACGGAATCTACTCTGGCAAGCAGCTCCGATGGACTAAACGGTTTGGTAACATAGTCATCTGCACCGCTGAGGAGGCCGTTCACTTTATCCATTTCCTCTGCTTTAGCCGTTAACATAATAATGCCGACAGTGGAACTACGCTTACGCAATTCCTTGCACGCTTCCATGCCGTTCATTATCGGCATCATAATATCCAATAAAACAACGTCTATATCTTCATTGCTGTCATAAAGTTGTAATGCTTCCTGTCCGTTTTCGGCTTCCAGTACGTCATAGCCGGAGCGATTTAAATTGATGACAATAAATTCACGGATGGCAGATTCATCTTCCACTACCAATACTTTTTTCATATCTGACTGCCTCCTTAATAAAAATAAATGAATTTTTCAATTTGTTCATTGGTAAAGCCAAGTGCAGAACCATCTCCGGTCAGGGTGCCATAAACGATACTGTCTTTTCCTTCTACAAAAAAGCTGTAATCCGGATTTTCCTTTTTAAAGTCTGCTTTGGTTGTAGTAACCAGGCTAAATAACGGATTTCCAACCGTAGTCCCATCTTCCGTAGAGTAAATGGTTAAGACATTGGTGTCTGTATTTTGGAAAGCCAGCAGGGAATCCTTTTGACTAATCGGAATTAAAAGACAATATCCATTGGTTTCATCTACAAAGCCATAACTATGTACTTCCAGCTTTGGTCCCAAATCGGTTCCGGTATAGTTATACCAGGTGGTCAAACCCACCTGCCCAGAAGTGGAAGTACCATCTGAAGATTTCTTTCCAGCGGTTACACCGACCGGGATATCCACGTATCCGTCTCCATCCAGATCAGAAGATGGAATAGCAGGTGACCGAAGGGTGGTAGAGTTATTGAGGGAATCGCGGGAGGTCAATGGAGCCCGCAACTTCTGATGTTCCGCATCCCACCAGAAAATTTCTGTTACCATGGCATCTGTTCCCTTGTAGGCATCTAAGAAGGCAATGGGTGTGTCCCCCTGTTGCTGTAATGTCAAATTTCCATAAGCGGAAACAGAACCATCTACGGCCACTTCCGATCCAATGGTAGAAATGGTATTAGACGAGGTCATCTTAAGCAATTCCGCATACGCTACGGTACTGGTTGGTGTTCCGGAAGAAGTATTGCTTCCGGAAGCGGAAGATGCGGTAGCAGCAGACGAGTCTGACTTAATTAAGAGGATTTCCTTTAAAGAGTCCTGGTCTAAATCGACCGGGGACATATAAGCATACGTTTGATTTACCAGGGTTTTCAGGTTAGCACCGTTCTCCTCTGACCAGGAATGCACCGTTAAGGTTTTGGCAGAGGAATTGTCAAACGGCGACCAGCTAAGCAGTACCTCCGGTAAATCATCTCCGTTCATGTCAATAAATTGCACGGACAGGATACTGTTCCCGTATCCCGCCTGATCATAAATAACGTTCCACTTGCTGTCCTGTTGCTGCAAAATGGTGAATCTGACCGTGGTATCCGACTGCAGCGTATAGAAAACAAGGACTTCCTGGGTGCCATCATGATTCAGATCCTGCTTAATGTAAGCAGTTCTGTAGCTGCCTTCCGTTGGATACTTCAAGGACATCTTTTTGTAATCGGACCCAAGATAACTCTTCAGCGCCTGTGTTACTTTGGCATCTTCCCCACGGTTATTAGGTGGAGACATAAGCTGTTCTGCCGATTTCAACTGGGAAATGGTTACAAATACAACAAGAAGGAGTGCAAGTGCCCCCGTAAAAAGCAGTATGATACCGCGCTTCATAGGCTATGCCCTCCTTCCATTGCTGTTTTGTTATTTTTTCTTTTCTCTGCGATTTAGCTACTTTCAGGCAGACGAACCGTAACGGTATAGGTTTCATCCTGATTCTGTGGCTGCCCTTCTGTAATATCTTCCGACTTAAAGGTAAAGGTGTTCTCCCCTTCTTTCAGGGTTTCATAATCCAGGGTTCCAAGGGTAATGGCAGTCAGATTTTTTGCTTCGTTGACGTCTATGGCAACCTGTACGGTACTTGGAGAAATTTCAATATTCAAATCCGATACTTCCATCCCACTGGGCAGGTTGTCTACATCTACGGTCAACGGCAATTCTTCCACTGTATAAACAGGAACGGTAATGGTAACCTTATCCGCATTTTCTGCCGTAATATACTTCAGTTGCACACCGTCTTCATTGACCGCTTTTATAGTGGCATTTAAGACGGTTGTTTTCTTAAGATTGCCTTCTGTACTGGCCACGGCATAAGCCGTTGTTAATTCATCCATCTGATTGGACGGACCGGTCAGCGTAATGCTTTCCATATTCAGAATAGGATCCGAAGTGGTATATTCCGGAGAAACCAGGTTACTGCTTTCCGACTTCAGGGAAACGGTCAGCGGCACGGTTTGCGTAACCGGACGATCATAATAAACAGAGACATAATTCTGCGAGCTAAGCTCCAGAGTATAATTTGCATTCTCTTTTTTGGAGCTGACACTAAGATATAAAGTGTAACTTCCCGGCAGTTCTACCTGGCTGGTGGTAGCCTTCACTTCAATATCATCGGCACTGAGAACGTTCTGTCCAATCAGATACCGTTTTCCGGTTACCTTAACATCTGCCGTCAGGCCCTCCGTTCCGAAGGCTTCCAATCCGGCTTGCGAACCGATGTTGGAATCAATGGTAACCGGAACACCCTCAATAATGCGGGTAGAATCTTCGGATTCATTCATGGTAAATCCAATCCAGATAAAAATGGCCAGAACTAAAGACAACACCATTAATACTTTTTTGTTGTTTAACAGACTGCGCGTAAAATTACGTGGATTATTTTCCATGTTTTTCGCCTCCAATCTGCAGGAAGTTCAGGAGGGTTTCCCGAATTTCCCCATCCGTCAGGTCCCGAAGAAGCATGCCGCCTTCGGCAATGGACATGGCGCCGGTTTCTTCCGAAACCACAAGGATCATGGCGTCGGACTGTTCCGACATGCCGATGGCAGCTCTGTGCCGGGTTCCGAGTTCTTTGGCCACGTCATTATTCCGGGAGGTCAGCGGCAAAATACAACCGGCTGCAATCAGACGGTTGTTGCGAATAACCGCAGCACCGTCATGCAGTGGTGCCCCCGGATAAAAAATATTTTCCAGTACTGTAGAAGACACCTTCGCATCTACTTTGGTACCGGTTTCAATGATATCTCCAAGCGGAGTGTCTTTTTCAAAAATAAGCAGAGCGCCAATGCGCTTGTCACTCATGTCATTGGCCGCTTTGCAAACGGAATTGACACAGCGGCTGACCTCTTCGTTATAAGCAGACGCCTTTTGGGCAGCACTGCTTCTGCTGAATAGGCCTGCCAAAGAGCTCCAAGTCCGGCGGTTACCCAGGGTTTCCAGCGCTTTTCGTAATTCCGGAGCAAAGATAACAACCAAGATAACCAGGATATTATCCCATACTATGCGGAACAAATAGGTTGCCGCTTTCATTTCCAGAATATTTACCAAGGCATAGGCAATGGCAAATACCACCAAACCTCTGGCCAGGGTTAACGCACGGGAGTCCTTAAACAGTTTAAGAACAAAGTATACCAGGACTGCAAGAAAGATAATATCCAGTGTATCCCCTACTAAATCATAAGTGGAGAATATGCTGATAGTGCGGTTAAATAAATTGGTAAGATCCGATATCACCGTTCTCCTCCTTCCATAAGTAAGGCTACTGCATGGGCGGCAATGCCTTCTCCGGCGCCGGTAAATCCAAGGCCTTCTTCTGTGGTTCCTTTCACGTTAATCCGATCAATGGAAACATGGCAGACGCGGGCAATGTTTTCCCGCATCTGTTCTGTGTAAGGCGCAATCTTGGGCTGTTGTGCCAATAAAGTTGCATCTACATTACCAACGGAATACCCACGCTGTTCTAATTCGAAAACCACCTTGGAAAGAAGGACCAGGCTATCTGCATCCAAATAAGCATCATCTGTATCCGGGAACCATTTTCCAATGTCCCCTAACGCGGCCGCACCCAGCAGTGCATCAGAAACGGCATGCAACAGTACATCGGCATCTGAGTGGCCAAGCAGACCCTTTTCATAGGGAATCTGCACGCCGCCAATGATGCACTTGTGCCCTTCCACCAGGCGATGTACGTCATATCCGTGCCCGATTCTCATGCTATGCCTTCTTTCCTACTGATTTCTATCAATTACAGGGTATCAATTTCCAAATTGATGATTTTTACGTCTTCCAATGGTTTGTCATTCGGTCCGGTTGGTACGGTGGCAATGGCATCTACTACATCCATGCCTTCATATACCTGACCGAATACCGTATGTTTGTAATCCAGCCATGGAGTGCCACCAAGGGCTTTATATTGGTCTATACAATTCTGTGGGAATCCTCTGTCTGTCAACTGTTCCATCTGCTCCAGCATCTGCTCCGGGCAGGTATCTGCCTGTACAATAAAGAACTGTGAACCGTTGGTGTTTGGACCGGCATTTGCCATGCAAAGAGCACCGCGCAGGTTATGCAAATGCAAATCAAATTCATCTTCAAAAGAATGGCCCCAGATGGATTCTCCACCCATACCGGTACCGTCAGGGTCACCGCCCTGAATCATAAAATCAGGAATAACGCGATGGAAAATAATGCCATCATAATAGCCATTCTTGGCGTGCGTGGTAAAGTTTTCCACGGTCTTTGGCGTTTCTTCCGGGAACAATCTGACTTTGATGGTTCCAAGGGTTGTATTAATAGTTGCAACGGTATCTCCGGTTTGTGGGGCTGCAGTTTGATTGACCATAATGGTATCTCCTTTGTTGTTATTCTTCACTGAGAATATCTGTTTCAATATTTTTATAAACGGCTTCATACTGTTCTGCCTGTTCCAGCAGATACGCATCTACTACTTCCAGCAAATCTACCGTAAACGGCATTGTTTTGCTGATGGTTAAATGGAACCGTGGCAGAACCATACCTTCCGGTGCCGGCTCCTTTACCAGATTCTGATACTGGAAGCCATGCAGGGACGCCTTGGAGAAGAAATCCATGGCGCCGGTACGGCTGGTGAAAATCATGTGGAAGGTAATGTTCCGTGGCTTTGTGCCGTCATCTCCGTATCCGGAAAGCTTGCGTGCCATCTTGGCATTACTGATTTGACGTTGCTTTACCGGCTTCGGATACAGGAATTTTTTATATTCATTTCCTTCCGGATCATAAACCACCTGTACCTCTGATTGGCGGAAGGAACCAAGGAAGGTTTCCTGTAACATTCGTTTGGCAGCTTTGGCTTGATGATCTGTGCAATAAAACATCATAAAAGCCATGCTTTGGGACGCAATAATGCCCTGTCCAACAAAGCGCCCACCGATATGCTGGCGAAGAATGCTGCGCAGATCCGACAGATGGGACATTTCTGCTCCGGAAATCAGATCAGGCCGATTTTCATCCACATACACTTCCATGGTAATTTTGATGCAGGCAGGCAACTCCATGCAGGGCAAATAGTGAATATAATTCATGTCACACATAACCAGAACCGGTTTCTTGGCAAAAGTTTCCCGGTAGGTCTGGAAGTCCGGTTCTGCCTGCTCGGCACCACCGTTGTAGACCGTGTTTTTAAAAAAGCCCATGCTTTTTCTCCTTCCACATTGGATCTGAAACCCAGAAAATATTCACTTAATGATACCATACCCTCCGAACCTTTGCCATAGTTAAAGCACCCGGCAGAGGCGGGCAAAAAAAGAGAACCTGCCGAAAAAGCAGGTTCCTTGGTGCTGGTGACCGGGCTTGAACCGGTACGCTGTTGCCAGCGAGGGATTTTAAGTCCCTTGCGTCTGCCAATTCCGCCACACCAGCATGGCCTTAAGCACGTGAAGTATAGTAACACATTTTTTCGTTTCAATCAAGGCGGGAAACTAAGTTTAAGCCGTACTTTTTTACCAGCTTCATAGCATCGTCAAATCCATAGGTGATGGTGTCTGTGGCATGGCTGTCGGAAGCCAGGATGACGCTACCGCCGGCATCGGCAATGCGGGCCAGGAGCATTTCATCCGGATACGGCGTAGTGCGGTATCCGCGGGAAATGGCTCCGGTGTTAATTTCAAACAGCACCGGTGCTTGCAACAACGTATCCAGGGCCGCCTCTGCCGCAGCGCGGTAGCGTGGATTCCGGATATCCAGAGCCAGGCCACATTCAATACACTTGGTTACTAAATCAAAGTGTGCAATGATCTGGCAATGGGTCTTCTCATAAATTTTGGCTACTTCTTTATAGTAATCCTCTGCAAATGCGTAAGCATCTCCGTCATAGTAAAGCGAAAGTGCCTGGCTTAATTCGGCGTATCCTAAATCGACCGGGATATAATGTCCATCCTTAAAGACGCAGTGGGCTGCGCCAATCAGATAGTCATAGTCCGCCGGATTGACGCCTTCTGACTGAATATCATATTCCAGCCCTAAGCGGATGGAAATCTGGTCCTTGTATTTTTCTTTCAGACGCAGTACTTCCTTTTGATATTCCTTCATGGTAGACGGTGACATATTCCAGGAGGGGTCAAAAGAGAAATAGGAGTGGCCGGAAAAGCCCAATTCCGGGCAACCATCCTGAATGGCCGCCAGTACCATTTCTTCTGCCGTGTTGGCACCGTCACAAAACGTAGTGTGCGTATGATAGTTACAATAATTCATGTCTGTTTTCCTTTGCAGTGTTTTGCCTTATTATACCGTATGCTGCCTTATTCCAAGCCGCCGGAAGGTTCTTCCCCAAACATCAGATGATGGAAACAGGAGTCCGTTCCTTCATGACAGGCGGGGCCGTCTTTGTTGACTAAGACAACCAGTGCGTCCCGATCACAATCAGCCGTAATGCTGACAATGTGCTGATAATTACCGCTGGTCTCCCCTTTCAACCAGAGCTCCTGTCTACTGCGGGACCAAAAGCAGGTCAAACCCTTTTCCAGGGAAATCTGTAAGCTTTCCCTGTTCATGTAAGCAAGGGTTAATACCTTTCCAGTTGCAGCATCCTGGACAATAGCTGGAATCAATCCTTTTTCATCAAATTTTAATTGTTCCGGAACTGTGTCTATCTTTGCCATACTGTTCTCCTTACAGCGGTACGTAACCATTAAAGACGTACTAAAATATCGTTTTCCCGCAGGGTTTTCTTTAAGTCTTTGATATCTACTTCGCCGTAGTGGAAAATGGAGGCCGCCAGTCCGGCGTCCACGTCAGGGATTTCCTTGAACAGCGTAATAAAATCTTCCTTACAACCGGCGCCACCGGAAGCAATGACCGGGACCCGGACGGCCTGGCAGACGGCGTCCAGCATTTCCAGATCAAATCCTTGTTTGACGCCGTCAGTGTCTATGGAATTCAGGACCACTTCACCGGCGCCATTCTGTACACCGCTTTTAATCCACTGGATGGCGTCCATGCCGGTGTCTTCCCGTCCGCCTTTGGCAAAGACGTGAAATGCACCGTTTACGCGCTTCACGTCGGCCGAAAGGACGACACACTGGTCTCCGTATTTCTTGGCGGCCTCCGGGATTAAAGACGGGTTACGGATGGCGCCGCTGTTGACGGACACCTTGTCGGCGCCGCATTTTAACACCCGGTCAAAATCTTCCAGGGTGTTAATGCCGCCGCCGACAGTCAGCGGAATAAAGACCTGGGAAGCCACTTTGGTCAGGACATCTGTAAACAGCTTACGGCCTTCAAAAGAAGCGGTTATATCATAAAATACCAGTTCATCCGCGCCACTGTTGCTATAAAAGTGAGCTAAGCTGACCGGATCACTGACATCCTGGATTCCTTCAAAATTGGTTCCTTTTACAACCCGTCCGTTACGGACGTCCAGGCAAGGAATAATCCGTTTTGTAATCATACTGTTTCCCCCTGCGGACCGGCAATGGCTACCGCCTGTTTCAAGTTGATATCTCCCGTGTAGTAAGCTTTCCCGATAATGCAAGCATCCAATCCAAGAGCGGTCAGTGCCTTAATGTCTTCCATCTGGGAAACTCCACCGGATGCGGTAAACTGCATCTGATACTGCTCTTTTAAATCAGCATACAGCTTCCGGTTGGTACCTGCCATGGCGCCGTCCTTGCTGATGTCCGTGCAAATCATGGCAGATACGCCAAGCTCCTGCATTTTCCGGCAGAAATCATCTAACGTATAATCTGACTGCTCCAGCCAACCTTTAATGGCCACACGGCCATCCTTCACGTCGGCGCCAACAGCAATCTGTTTGCCGTAACGGGCAACCGCTTCTTTCAGAAACGCTTCGTCCGTAACGGCAGCCGTCCCCAGGATAACCCGGCCGGCTCCCGCCTGCAGATACCGTTCCACGGTATCCATGCTGCGGATGCCGCCCCCGATTTCTACAAACAGTCCGGTATTCTGAATAACAGCGCATACTGTTTCAAAGTTTGGAGTGGTGCCATCCTTGGCCCCTTCCAAATCTACCATATGAATATGGGTACAGCCGCAGGCTTCAAAGTCTTTGGCCACTTCCAAAGGATTTTCATTGTAAACCGTCATCTGCGCATAGTCCCCTTTAAACAGGCGAACTGCTTTTCCCTGAATCAGGTCTATTGCGGGAAATAAAATCATGCACGGGTCTCCATTTCACAGAAATTTTTCAAAATGCGTAAGCCCACGTCACCGCTCTTTTCCGGATGGAATTGACAGCCAATGACATTGTCTTTCCAAACCGCAGCCGTTACCGGAAGGCTGTAATCCGTGGTGCAGACAACAGATTCCGCACAGTTGGTTGCATAATAAGAGTGGACAAAATAAACATAATCCCCTTCTTTGGTATCAGCAAATACCGGACAGTCTGTTTTTTCAAAGTGCAGACTGTTCCAGCCCATCTGTGGAATCTTCAGCCCTGCATCTACTGTGCCAAGCATGGGAACTACATCGCCGGGGATCAGGCCAAGGCCCTGATGTTCCCCATATTCAAAGGAACGGTCAAACAGTAGCTGCATGCCAAGGCAAATTCCCATAAGGGGTTTTCCCTCAGCAGCCAGCTCCTTGACCAATTGGCCCATGCCGGTGGACTCCAACAATGCGGCAGCGTCGGCAAAGGCGCCAACGCCGGGCAAAATGACACGGTCTGCTTTGCGGATCAGATCTTTATCTTTGGTAAAAACCACATCCTGGCCCAGACTCTGT
The DNA here is from genome assembly GCA_963600825.1 of Bacteroidaceae bacterium. Taxonomy (GTDB): domain Bacteria; phylum Bacillota; class Clostridia; order Oscillospirales; family Acutalibacteraceae; genus RUG420. The sequence continues at coordinate 20,368 of CAVCCW010000028.1, forward strand.
AAAGAGGAAACCAGGGAAAAGACGTTTCCAATCCCGTAATCAATTACTGCAATCATATGTTACCTCAACTTGAAAACTCCCGGGAACAGCCCAGGAGTTTTGATTTTTAAAGCAATCCTTTGGTGGAAGGAATTTCTTCTTTATAAAGTTCATCAATGGCCACTGCCGTTTTCAGGCTGCGAGCCACGGACTTAAACGTGCCCTCAATAATATGATGGCTGTTGGTGCCAGCCAGCTGCCGGATGTGCAGGGTCAGCTCTGCCTTGCGCACAAAACCCAGGAAAAATTCTTCCGTCAGCTCCGTGTCAAAGGTGCCCACTTTAGCGCAGGGAATGTCCAGCTGATACCCTAAGTAAGAGCGGCCGGAAATATCCACTGCAGACAGAATCAAAGTTTCATCCATCGGCAAAATAGTGCTGCCGTAACGGGTAATGCCGCGCTTGTCACCCAGAGCTTCTGCAAAGGCTTCCCCAAGGGCAATACCGATATCTTCTGTGGTGTGGTGCGCATCTACTTGCACGTCACCAACGCAGTGTACGTCCAGGTCAAAGCGGCCATGTTTGGCAAACAGAGTCAGCATATGGTCCAAAAAGCCGACACCGGTGTCAATGTTAGACACGCCGGTTCCGTCCAGGCTCAGACGCAGCTGAATATCGGTTTCCGCTGTTTTACGGTTAATTTCAGCCGTTCTCATGGTGCTTCCTCTTTTCTTCCAGGATTTCATCTATGGCTTTCATTAATTTGATCATTTCCAGCTGGGTGCCAATGGTAATACGGTTCCAGTTGGCAATTTCCGGACGGCTGAAATGACGAATCAGGATGCCCTTTTCCCGCAGCAAACGGTACCATTCCTCCGCCGGAATAGTGGCATGCTGTACAAACAGGAAGTTTGCCTGGGAAGGCAGTACCAGGAATCCGCGTTTGGTCAGTTCGTCATCCGTAAACTTACGTTCGTTCTGAATGGCGCGGCAGTTATTGCGGAAGTAAGACGGATCTTCCACAGCTGCCAATGCCATTGCCTGTGACATGCGATTTACATTATACGGATTGGTAGAATACTTCAGTGTTCTAAGGTCCGCAATCAGAGGTGCCTGACCCATGATAAAGCCAACTCTGGCACCGGCCATAGAGCGGGACTTGGAAAAGGTCATGGTAACCAAGAGGTTATCATACTGGTCTATCAGCGGGACACAGCTTTCTGCGCCAAAGTCCACATAGGCTTCGTCCACAATAACCATATTGTCCGGATTGCTCTTCAGAATTTCTTCTACCTGGCTTCTGGGAATGGCCATGCCGGTAGGCGCATTCGGGTTAGCAAAAACAATGTTCTTATGAATGCCTAGATAGTCCTGATAATTCAGTTTAAAGTCTTCCTGCAGCGGAATTTCGGTATACGGAATTCCGTTGGCCTGTGCAAAGACCGGATAAAATCCGTAGGTAATATTCGGGAAAGCTACCCCTGTTTCCTTGGTACAAAAGGCTTTAAAGGCATAATCCAAAGCTTCATCAGAGCCATTGGTTACCAGGACCTGAGCCGGCTGTAAGTTATAAAATTCAGCCAGTGCATTGGTCAGCTTGGTGCAGTCCGGATCCGAATACAGGTAACAGTCCAGTGCTTCAAACTTGGCGTCTGCCGCACTTTTCTTGGTAGGCGGATACGGGCATTCGTTGGTGTTCAGCTT
>CAVCCW010000029.1:0-20534 GCA_963600825.1 Bacteroidaceae bacterium
GATTTCATCTCCATCCTCGTATCGTATCCGGGTCAGGGCACTCTGCTTCTGCATTTGCTCCACATGCTCCAAAATCCAGTCTTCCTTAGACTGCACGAACTGCCGGATTTCCCGATCAGAAACAAAGGCAGGGGCGGTTACAAGAACCGTCCCCTCCGGTGGTTTAATATAAATATGAATGCCTTTGATTGGTTTCTTTTCTACTTTAGCGGTGACTGTTCCAATTTTAATCTGATCCATTTTCACCCTCTGTGTCATTGCGCTTTTCTACGCTCTTGTGCACCTCTGCATTGCTGTCTTTGCTACAACCTTGTTCGGCATTACGGTTCTGTTTTTTCTTGTGGAGCCCGTTTACCCCCCCGGATTTTTGCTGATCTTCGGGGCTTTATGGTTCTCCTCAGATGGCAGGGTTGCCACAAAACAGGTGCCGGTTTCATCCGAGTAATCCAGGTAAAGCTTGCCGTTATGAGCCTCCATAATATTCTTGGCAATAGGAAGACCCAAACCGTATCCACCTGGTGTCTGGCCATCTTTCTGCCGGGAATCTTCTACCCGGAAAAAGCGATCAAAAATATTTTGCCGCCGGTCTTCCGGAATGGACTCCCCGTCATCATAAACGGTCAGGACCACGTTCTTTTCCGCATTCTTCAGAGTGACAAAAATATTGCCGCCAGGTTCGGTATATTTCAGGGCATTATCTACTAAAATCATGACCACCTGTCGGATTTTCCCGAAGTCCGCCACCACGGTCAAATTGGATTGAATTTCCGATTTCAGGGTAATTTGCCGTTCATAAGCCAAGGATTCAACAGACAGGATAACGTCATCTACCAGGTCACTGAAGTTGACAGACTGATACATCATCTGCTTTTGTGCTTCTTTCCCCTCTGTGCGGGAAAGGCTTAGCATGTCTGTAACCAGACCTGTCATCATTTGGGCTTCTTCCTTGGTGCTTTCCAACCATTTGCGTTGTTCCTCCGATGGCATTTCCGGATTGGCCAGCATAATATCCATATTGGCCAAAATAACCGTCAGCGGCGTTTTCAGCTCATGGGAAGCGTCTGCTACAAACCGGCTCTGATCCTCCATGGACTGCTTAATTGGCATAATGGACCGCTCCGACATATATTCCGCCATAATGTACAGTACGCCAAAAGCCATCAGCGCCGCCAGGACATACATAATCAACTGGAAGTAAATATTCCCTTTTTCTTCCGTTAAATCTGCCAGGGCGATGCAGTTATATTTCCCTTTTTGGGTTTTCAAAAACCGCATACTGTAATTGGGAATGCTTCCCTGGTCTTTTGTGGCATTAGCCACATAACGAACGGCACGGGTAATAATAGTTGCGTCATCCAGTTTGACAGAGGAAGAGGCAAATTCAATATTCCCATCCGCATCCGTAATTACCACAATAATATTTCCGGTGTACATGGAGGCAAAGCCGCTCTGCAGAAAATCTACGTCCAGCTTTCCTTCCTCTGTTTCCTGAATGGAAACAGAATTTGTGGCCGCTTTCATAGCATCTAAGGTGCGTGTCTTATAATAAGACTCGGTTACCACAAACAATACAAATACGCCCACCAGAAGGACGATAAAGGTCATAATCATGCTGTCCAGAACAAAGCTTCGCTTTAGTTTCTTCAGCAATTAATCCTTCACCTCCAAGCGATAACCAACACGGCGAACCGTGGCAATCTGAACACGCTCAGACAGCTTGGCAATCTTTTTGCGCAAAAAAGAGATATAGACTTCCACATTATTGTCTTCTACCTCTGCTTCTGCACCCCAGATTTTTACCAAGATATCCTCTTTGGGAACAATAACATTCGGGCTTGAAATCAGCATCCGCATAATTTCAAACTCTTTCGGCCCTAAGCTAAGGTTTTTGGTAGGGGATTCCAACGTATAATTGGACAAATTCAGCTTCAGGTCTTCAAATTCCATTTTGTTCAACACAACCGGGCCCTGGCGCCGCGAAATGGAACGAATACGGGCCAGCAATTCATCTGGTACAAACGGCTTTGCAAGATAGTCATCTGCGCCGGCGTCCAGGCCTGCAATTTTATCTGCAACACCGTCTCTGGCAGTTAGCATGATGATAGGGGTTTCATTGCCTTCCTGCCGCAGCTTTCGGGTGATGTCAAGTCCGCTTAATTTGGGCAGCATGACATCCAGTACAATGGCATCATAAATGCCGGTGGATGCATTGTCATATCCGGCTTCGCCATCATGAACTACGTCAACCGTATACTTTTGACTTTTCATGATTTCCCGAAGGGCTTCTGCCAGACGGATTTCATCCTCAACAATAAGAATTCTCATAGGGGAAAACCTCCAACTAGGTCTTTAGAAAAATTATAAACGGATTGACACTAAAAAACAATTGTGTTACGCTATTTCAGCGCTTGGAGAGGTATCGAAGCGGTCATAACGAGGCGGTCTTGAAAACCGTTTGGGGGCAACCCCACATGGGTTCGAATCCCATCCTCTCCGCCAGCAAAAGCCACGTAACTACGTCAGTTACGTGGCTTTTTTCTATGTCTTGACGACGATTTTGACGAAAACGAGGTTCTTTTTTAGTACCTTTACGCAGGTAGCCAAAGGCCCGTTTTCTATGCTAAACTGAAGGCAGTCAGGCCTGTTCGTCTGCTGCTTTCATGGCAGCAGTCAGCTTCTTTGCAACAAAGACCAGTGCAATTGCGGCAGCAGCCAGGATAGCAGAGCCAATGTAACCGGCTACATAAGAACCTGTGCTGTCATAGAAGCTGGAGCTGATTTTCGGTCCAACAAAGGCGCCAATGCCGTAGCCAATGAAAATCAGACCATAGTTCCGGTTGTAGAATTTGGAACCAAACACCGTCTTAACAATGGGAGCAAAGACTACCAGCAGACCGCCGAAGGAGAAACCTACCAGGCAGATGCAGACAATGAAGTACGGCAGGTTGTGCGCCACCGTCAGCATGCACATAGACAATCCGTTGATTGCCAAAACAAGAGCCAGGGAATTCCAGCCCTTCAGCTTGTCGTAAATGAAACCAAATCCAATCCGGCCAAGCATGTTGGCAAGGGTCATGATACTAACGCACATGGCTGCGGTCATAGAGGACTGACCAATCTGATTCTGTGCAATCGGCGAGGTAGCACTAACCATCATGGTTCCGGCCGCATTTGCAAAGATAAACATTACTAACATTACCCAGAATACCGGGGTCTTTACCATGGCAGGAATGTTGTAATTCTTGGTGTGAAGCTCACTCGCCTGGGTTGCGGTCGGGGTCCATCCCTCCGGAATCCAGCCTTCCGGACACGGAACAATCATCCATGCCACGGCACCAACGCCAATCAGGAAAATGATAGCCAGAATACGGCAGGCGGACTGTGCACCATAGGTGCTGATCAGCCACTGGGCAACCGGAGACATGATGAATGGTCCGCAAGAAGCGCCGGCCTGTACCAGACCGGAAATGGAACCGCTCTTATCCGGGAACCACTTCAGTGCGGTCGGCAGACATGCCGGGTAAATAGTACCGGCACCGGCACCGGCCATAATACCGTAGAACAAATACAGCTGTGGAATAGAAGAGGCAAATCCGGTCAGGAACCAGCCTGCAGCAAAGAAGGCCAGGCCCAGATAAATTGCCACGCGGGGTTGCAGCTTTTCTGCCAGGAATCCACCCGCAAAGCCCACAGCACAGTAAACAAACATATAAATGGTGTATGCCATACTGAATTCGGAGCTGCTCCATCCAAACTGCTCTGTCAGCGGAAGGGCAAACAAACTGAAAAATGCAGTAGCAGACGTAAACAAGCTTTGAATCCAGACGCCTGCAAATACACGCCAACGGGTTTTATTGGTAATCTTCATGGTTTGTTCCTCCTTACTGTTGCAATGTGCCAAGGTCAAGGCCAAGATCGCGGCCGCTGAACTTTCCTGCGGCACGGCTGGTGCCCAGCCAGTAAACCATATCTGCAATATCTTCTACATCCAGGAACGGAACACTGTCATACATTTCCTGCCAGTTTTTGAAATCCTTTCCGGTCAGGTCATTAATAAACTGAACATAACTGTCTGTTTCGCACATCGGCGTTTTTACCTTGGTTGGGCAGACATTATTGACTACAATTTCCGTGTCTTTCAGTTCCTGTGCCAGCGTCTTGGTCAGGCCGCGGACGCCCCACTTAGCCATGCAATAGGTAGCCAGCTTTGGCGTACCGTACATGCCGGAGGTAGAAGAAATATTGATAATCCGGCCAAAGCCCTGTTTGCGCATATAAAGCGCGGCATACTTATCGGTGCGCCAGGTGCCAATCAGGTCAATATCAATGACTTTTTCAACCTGGGCATCGGTTAGTTCCCAGGTGTACCCAAAGTTAATGACACCGGCATTGGCAATGACAACGTCTAACCGTCCAAAGGTCTCCCATGCTTTGGCAAAAAGTGTCTGCATTTCTTCATCTGAGCAGATGTTGCACTTCACCGCCAGAACCTTTGCACCGGTTGCTTCAATTTCCGCAACAGTTTCTTTGAAGGGTTTCCCTTCCGGGTCCTGCATGTCAGCCAGAACCACATCAAAGCCATTCTGTGCGTACTTCAGAGCGTGTGCTTTGCCCTGCCCCATTGCTCCGCCGGTAATTAAAACGACTTTCCGTTCCATACGTATATCCTCCTGTCTCTTTTGTTTTATTTCTGTTCGTTATTTTTTTAACGAACTCTTACAAAATCATTATAGGTCTCCCGTTCTACCGGAACAAACGGAACGTTTTTATAGAATCAATCCATATTTTTTATGAATCCCGGAGGTGTTCATCTGTGAACCTGGATCATCTGCGCTATTTTGAAGCCCTGGCCCATTTACAACACTATGGCAAGGCGGCAGAGCAGCTTCATGTCAGCCAGCCCAATCTGACCTATGCCATTTCCAAAATAGAGCAGGAATTAGGCGTCCCTTTATTTGAAAAGGCCGGGCGATGTATCCGTCTGACCCGTTACGGACAGGAATTTCTGCACACAGTACAAAATTCCCTTAGCACGCTGGACAGCGGCACACGGATTGTGCGGGAAGCAGGCCACAACGGCGGCCTTATTTTACTGGGTAGTATCCGCACTCTGGGCACAACTCTGGTTCCAACCCTTATGCAGGAGTTCCAGGCACAGACCACCGCCGATGTCCGCTTTCAACTGCACAGTGGAAACGGTCTTAGTCAGAATCTGCTGAAAGCAGTAGAGGAAAAACAGTTAGACTTCTGCTTTACTTCCACTGCCGGAGATCCAACCATAATGGAATCCATTCCCTTTCAGCGTGCCCCTTTTGTTGTTATTGCACCGCTGCATCACCCGTTAAGTAAAAAAGAAAGCGTTGCATTACAAGAGACGCTCCCCTATCCGCAAATTTTCTTCACCTCCAGCTCCGGCCTGCGCAAAAAGGTGGATGCGCTTTTTTGTGAAATCAATGCGGCACCGGCTATTGCCATGGAAACGGAAGAAGATGCGGTCATTGCCGGTTTGGTGGCTGCCGGGTTCGGCATTGCCGTCCTGCCGGATGACCCGTTGTTCCAGACCCTTCCGCTGGCGGTTTTGCCTCTTACCTCCCCGGACCCGGTGCGGATTGCCTATCTTTCCCGGTTGCGTGGCTCCTTTCTGCCGGATACGGCAGAGCAATTCTGGGAATTCTGTTGTAAGCAGCTTTCAGAGCAATAAGGCCAACTGTTTTGTTGAAATGACATAAAAAAATCAAATGAAAGCGAAATATTGCAAGTCAAAATAACGGTGATGTATAATGAACTTGCTATTTTAAAAGCATATAAAAGGAGGATTATTAATGGAATTTAAAACCAATTATCCGTATGTACTGGTACACGGCATGCTCGGTTACGGCAAAGACGAGCTTGCTGATCTGTTTGTACCGTATTGGGGCATGTTGGCTGGCAGTATGCCACAGTTTCTAACAGACCAGGGCTTTGAAGTGTATGCCCCGTCTGTCGGAAAGTATGCCAGTGCCTGGGACCGTGCCTGTGAACTTTACGCACAGTTAATGGGCGGAACCGTTGACTATGGTGCAGCTCATGCAAAAAAATACGGTCATAAGCGGTATGGCAGAACCTATGATAAGCCACTGTTTGAAGGCTTTGGTCCAGACAAAAAAGTAAACCTGTTTGGCCACTCCTTTGGTGGTGCCACCATCCGGCTGTTTGCTACTTTAATGGCTTATGGCTCAGAAGAAGAAAAAGCAGCCACTCCGGAAGGAGAACTGTCCGAATTCTTTACCGGCGGCAAAGCAGACTGGATTTATTCCATTACTGCCGTTGCTTCCGTTCACGAAGGTACTACTCTTCTGTACTCTGCCAAGAACGTTATGAGCAAGTTAGAAGACGTTACCTATATGTTAGCTAATATCTCCGGCAACAACCTGCTTGGTAAAATTTATGAAAGCCATATGGAACAGTGGGATCTGATTGAATGTGACAAACCGGGTCACGTGAAGAGCCTTCCGTTTTCCAAAGAAAAGCAGAAGAAAATTAAAGATGCCCATGACAACGTTTGGTATGACCTGACCATGCAGGGCGCCAAAGAAGTTAACGCACTCATTAAGACACTGCCGAATGTTTACTACTTCTCCTGGCCATGCTGCAAGACATCGCAGAAGTTTGCCTCTCTGAAGCCACGTCAGACCCCGCGTCTGTCCATGTGCCCGCTCTTCTGGCCTATGTCCCGCTCCATTGGTAACTACAGCAAAAATACCGTAGATGATTATCCAATTGACGAACACTGGCTTCGCAATGACGGTCTGGTTCCAACCATTTCCGAAACCGCACCACTTGCAGAACCACATATGGACCTGCATGACCTGAAGGGTGACCCACAACCGGGTATGTGGTATGTTTATGACACCTTGCCCTATGACCACCTTGGTGTTGTCGGCGGATTCCTGCCTCCAACCAACGCCAAAGAACTGCAGCCACTATACCTGAATCATTGCAGAATGATTAACCAGCTGGAAGAAAAGAAATAAGGATTCTAAAATCGAATTCTACAAAACGAAAGCGGTCCATTACGGGCCGCTTTTTTAATGGTAAATTGATTTTAAAGTTTGGAATTTACAAAGAGGCTGCTTCTAACTCTTCCACAACAACCTGAAAATCTCTGCCATCGGTTTCCACCAGTTGCAATTCCGGAATCAGAATCTGCTTGCCTTGATTTACAACAATGACGGTAACGGAATCCTTCGTACAGGAGACTTGGAACTCCAATCTGACACAGTTGTTCTCCAGATATTGAAAAGATTTTCCATCATCTGAGAAGAATTTAGCAGTAAAGTTACCCTCCTTTACAGGGTAAACAGTGAACACTGTTTTCTCTTCTGCATGGTAGGTGCAAAGTCCAGTATCTACGGGAAAAACAGAACCTGCACGTACAAAGTACGGGACCGGTTGGTCAGCCGGAACCGACAAGGTTACAGTCTGTCCGCCGGCGTAATAGGCACCAGTGCTCTGTAAATACCAGTCATCCTCGGCCGGCAGGTAAATGGAGACGCCGGCGGCTCCTTCGTCAAGGACGCAGGAGGCCAACAGGTCCCGTCCAACAAGGAAGTCTGTGGTATTTACGTCTATGGCTGCATCGCCATAATAAAGGAACGTGGGCGCCTGCATGGGCACGTCTTCTTCCACGCTGTTGTAAGCGCAGTTATATAAATAAGGAATCAGGCTGCGTCTTTGCCGCAGGATGGCCTTGGCGCCGGGCAGTGCGTCCGGATAACTCCATGGCATGGTGGCCGAGCCATCCCCGTTCCAGGAATGAATGGTAAAGCGGGGTTCAAAGACACCGTGCTGCATCCAGCGAAGCAGCAATTCTTCCGACGGCATATTGCCGGAGAAGCCTCCAAGGTCATGTCCGTAAAAATAAAAACCGGACAGGGACATGGTCATGCCCACATAGTGGCAGAACCGCAGGTCATGGAAGGACGTAAAGTTGTCCCCGGACCAGGTTTGTGCCAAACGGCGCACGGCACTGCTGCCGCTGCGGGTGGACAGGAACGGACGGTTTTCCGGATCCTTTTTCCGCTGTGCCTGATAAGACGAAAGCACCATCAGGTAAGTCAGGATGGGACGAATCCGGCACGCCGGAACCGTTTTTCCGTTAAAGCCGTAGGCTACGGCATCTGTTGCCTTTATGTCAAATTCGTTGTTGTCATTCCAGGTGGCATCAATGCCGAAGTCCAGCAGTTTTTCCTTCACCTGGCCATTCCAGAAGGCAAAACCTTCCGGGTTGGTAAAGTCAATGTAACTGCCTACCCCGTCCCAGAATTGCGTAACATAGGGCGTTCCATCCGGATTCTTCACAAACAGACTCTTTTCGGCAAGCTCCGCATACATGGGATGCGACGTCAAAAAGGCCGGTTTAATATTCGGAATCAGATGAACCCCTTCCTGCAAATAGGAAGCAATAAAGGCCTTGGGGTCTGGGAATTTTTCATAGTTCCAGTGGAAGACACATCGCAGATTGTCAATGGAGGTATAACCGGAGGACAGATAAAAGGCCTGACAGCTGATATCCAGTTCCTGCAGCTTGTCTAAGAAGCCCTGCATCTGCTCCTGCGCATTGGGCGCATCCGTATACGCCATGGTGCTGCCGCAGTAATCAAAGCTCCACTTCGGCGGGAATGCCTGCTTGCCGCAAAGGCGAGCGTACTGCTGCAAAATGGAAAGCTTGCTGCCAAAGAATACGTAATAAACCAGGCAGTCATCTTCGGTCTTGAAGTACTTGAAATGGCAATAGTAGTTGTTAATCTCCCTGCCGAAATCCACAAAGGACGTGTCCGATGTATCATAGTAAATGCCGTAAGCACCCACGGAATTTTCGCAGAGATAAAACGGTACGTGCTTATACAGCGGATCCGTATTGGCCGCGTCAAAGCCCATGCTGTCTGCCGTTTCAATGCGGTAAACCTGGCCGGCCTTGTTGATGGGGCCGCTCTTGTCCCCTAAGCCAAAAATGTGTTCCCCATCTTCTCTGGCGATGTAGTGGTAGGATCCATTGCCAAACTCCCCTTCTAAATTATAAGCAAGGGGCGCCCGGTCCGAAAACAGAAGGGCCTCCTCTTTTTCATAAGACAAAAGGAAATTGGTTAAATCCAAATGGACGGTAATACCGCAGTCTAATAGAAAATGCTCTTTCCCCGCTTCTGTTTTCACGGCGGGCGCCACACACTGCAGGCCCTGCAGGGACAGACGGTCCCTGCCGTGGGGCAGCAGGTCATTCTCCGGATCTACGGTAAACGTGGGCAGCAGTTCGGCGTCATCCCGAAAAAGGGCAACGCGCATGGCACTGCCGCTGATAAAGTCCAAATGCGCATTCATGCCGTCTGCATGATATTCCCTGTGGGTATCTGTCTGTTTTGTCAGTTGAAACACATGATGGAATTTCATTAGATTGATGCACCACCGTTTACTGTATTTTTCAGAAGCTCTTTCTTATTCCAGGCTTCTTCTTTTGTAGTTTCACCAAAGGACATAACCTTTTGGGCGCCCGGTTCCCAATGCGGAATGGCATTGCAATTCGGGTCACCGTTTCTGGCAAAGGCCATAAAAGCTTCTGCCAACTGGTCTGAAATTTGGTAGTCCACGTCTTCGAACGGGCGCCAGTTCCGATCTAAAGTAGAAAAGGCATACAGTAAATCCGAAGAGTGCCATGCGCCCTTTTCGTCTCCGGGCAAAGAGCGCGCAAAGTAGTAAATATAGCAAGGGCTGGTTTTGTCTGCAGCCACCCACTTTTTGTCTATTTTCTGCAAAACAAGGGGCACCATATCATTTTTGGTAACACCAAACAGTTTGGGCAATTCAGGAATGGTGTGCTTGTTAAAGCCCTCTTTGGTAATGATGGTGCCGTCACAAACCGGCAGGGTATACAGCATGCTCATCATTTTGTAGTCTTCTTTGCAGGCTTTGTTCCAGGCGCGGTACAGCACTTCCTTGTCCGCTGCCTTCAGCTCAAAAATATCTTTGCAACCGGCGTTTTCAATAATCTTGTCCCAAAAGGCCCTGGTCTTTTCCGGCAGCAGTGGCTTGGCTAAGAAGCGCTGCATACCCGCGCCGCTCATCATGACGGCACCGGAAAACCAGCCCTTGCAAAGTGGATTGGAAAGGTGAATGTCTACGCTCATTGCGCCCGCGCTTTGCCCGGACAGTGTAATCTGATTCGGGTTGCCACCGAACGCGGCAATATTATCCTTAATCCACCGAAGCGCTTCCACCTGGTCATACAGGCCAAAATTGCCGCAACGTCCCTGTTCATCCGTCAGATCCGGATGGGAGCAAAAGCCATACGCATTCAGCCGATAATTCAAAGAAACAAAAATAATGCCATTCTTTGCAAAGTGGCTGCCGTCAATCTGTGCTTCATTGGAGCTGCCGCCGGTAAAGCTGCCGCCGTGAATATAAACAAAGACCGGGCAGTTTTCCGCCTGCTTCGGCGCATAAATATTTAGGTATTGGCAGTCTTCACTGTAAGTAAATTCCAGGCCGTCCCGAAACTCAAAATGATAAAACGGGTTAACAGTGGCATCATCATCAAAGCCACGATGCTGATAGGAGCAGTCTTTAAAATAGGTAGCATCTAAAATACCGTCCCAGGAGGTCACCACTTCCGGATATTCCCAGCGTCCGGCGTTTGCGTACTTAATGCCCAGGAATTCCCGGTGATCTTCCAGGTCAAGTCCTTTCAGCGTGCCGCACTTTGTCACAAGTTCTACTGTATTCATAAGTCTTTTTTCCTCCGTAAAAAAACATACAGATATATACTATACGGTGCGTTCTTGCAGCGTCAATCAGAGCATTCGCCAAAAATTGCAGCCACAATTGTACGAAAAGAGAGCTTGACAAATTGGGTCAAAAAAAGCCATGGCAGAGGGCCCGTTTTGGGGCGTTCCACCATGGCTTTTCGTTGCTTTTCGTTCTGGCGATGCAGCACTTAGATTAAGTCCTTAGATAACTTCCGAGTAAGCTCCTAAGAACGTGAAATCAAATTCGTCATCAAATTCACCAAGGAGTTTCAAAACGCGTTCGTCTGCCACATTGGCATCCAGATCAAAGTAGAACAGAAATTCAAAGTCTTTTCCCGGAACCGGACGGCTTTCCAGCTTGGTTAAGTTCAGACCAAGCGCAGAGAATCTGGACAGTACACTGTACAAAGCACCCGGCTTATGGGACAGGCTGAACATCAGGCTGACTTTGTCCGCACCCGGATAAATCAACATATCCTTGGAAATGCAGATAAATCTGGTGTAGTTGTTGTCATTGTTCTGAATGTCATCCGACAGGTTGGTTAAGCTGTACAGGGAAGCACAGTTTTTGGAAGAAATGGCAGCCACATCCGTGCGCGGACTTTCGGCAACCATCTTGGCGGCTACGGCGGTGTTTTCACAAGCCGTGATTTTGACGCCTTCCAGGGACTTTAAGAAGTCACTGCACTGGTCAATGGCCTGCTGATGAGAGAAGATTTCTTTTACATCAGACAGTTTGGTGCCCTTCTTGGCCAGCAGGTTATGGTCAACCCGCAGTTTAATGCTTCTGGCAATGTAGAAATTATGCTTTTTCATCAGGTCATACACTTCATTGACCGAACCTGCCGTACTGTTTTCAATTGGTAAAATACCAAAGCGGCACAGACCCTGTTCTACTGCCTGGAAGACTCCATGGAAGCTGTTCACATACAGAATATTCGGCAACGTAAAGAGCTTGTCACAGGCGTTCTGGGAATGGGCACCTTCAATTCCCTGGCAGGCAACAATGGCACGGCTTGGGAACACCGCATCCGTCTTTTCCATGGCTGCCGCAATATCCGTCGGCAGCTTGGAGCCGGAACCGATAATCTGCTGTTGATATTCCCGGCTGACATCAAAGATAGCGTGGTATAACACCTGTACATAACTTTCCAAATCTGTTCCGGCTAAATCGCAGACGGAATTTAAGATTTCCCGCTCCCGGCCCCGGTTATAAACCGGCAGGTTTTGTCCCTTTTTGGCAACGGCAATTTCCTTGGAAAGCTCCATTCTATTTTGGAACAGCTTGACCAGCTGCTCATCAATTTCGTTAATCTGATTACGCGCGTCCTGTAACTCCATGATTCTACCCCTCTCTCTTTGGAAGAAACAGTTTTTGTTAGCAAAAACTAATGGGCTAATTCTAACATATTTATGCCATTTGTAAAAGTTTTTCTGCTTTGTTTCTGTTGGAAAAAAAAAGTCTTTATGATACAATCGGCTTGCATTGAATTCTTTAAGAAAAGGATGTGACATTGTGGGCAACAAAGAAGAAAAAATCCAGAAAAAACTGGATCAAAAACAATCCAAGTTGCTGAAAGAACAAGAAAAAAATTCCCGTAGACTGGAGAAGAAGCAGGTCAAACTGGAAAAGAAGCTGGACACGCTGGAAGAAAAGCGGGTCAAGATTTTAGAAGAAAGCAATGAACTGGGAATTTCTATTGCGGATTCCATAGAAACAGAGCAGGCCATTGCCTCCAAAAATCTGGAAAAACTGCCGCAGAATACGGTAGACCAGATGACCATGACCAACTGGAAATACTTCAAAAGTCACTTCTATGACCGCGGGGATCCGGACCGCTTAAGCGGATATGAGCTCTTCTGGATTTTGGTTATCTGCTCTGTTATCGGCTATTGCATTGAAATGGTCTTCGGACGGATTACCAACGGGTTCTGGGAAAGCCGGCAAAGTCTGGTATACGGACCGTTTGGTCTGGCTTATGGCTTAGGCGGTGTTGTTCTGACCCTGCTTCTGCATAAAGACAAGAACGCTCCTATTTGGAGGGTCTTCCTGAAGGCCTTTTTCTGGATGTCTTTGGCAGAATACATCATGTCTCTTGGCGAAGAAATTGTATTCGGCAGTGTCAGCTGGGACTACTCCAACATGCCATTGAATATTAATGGACGCATTTGTGCCCTGTACTCCTGCTTCTGGGGCATCTTAGGTGTTGTTTGGGCCAAAGTAATTTCTCCGGGTATTACCAAGTTAATTGACCGCGTGCCCATTAAGCCGGGCAAGATTGCCTTTATTATCATGGCCATCTTCCTAGTTTATGACTCCATCAGTTCGGCAGAAGCCATGGTTCGTTACAACGAACGGCAGGAAGGCAAGCCCGCCACCACGGCCATTGAACGCCTAATGGATAAACAGTTCCCGGATGAATACCTGGAATGGGTTTATGCCAACGCCATGAAAGTAGATGACAACGGTACTGTTTCTGACCAGACCATCTCTGGCAGACAGGCAAAGGACTATAATGTGGAAACAACTGTCGCAGACGCATCCACAAATTAATCCGCATTTTTGCTAACAATTTAATCAAAAAGAACAAAAAAATCGGGATTTCCAAGTGTGAGTTTTTGCTCACTCTGAAATCCCGATTTTTGTTGTAGTTTGGCGCTTGTTTGGCGCTTGACAGGGCTTTTTTAACGGGTGTAAAATTGCTGCACTGAAGGCAATGGGGTCTTTGAGTTTACTCAAAGGCCCCGTTCTGTCTTTAAACGGAACAGAAAAAATATAAGAAAGAATGTTTGAAGAGTGATGCCTATGAAGAATCAACCGTACACCCCCGAACAGCAGGAGCAATTCTACCGCGGACTGACCACGGACAGAGACGCCTGCGGAATCGGTGCTGTTGTCAACATTGACGGTCATCGGGACTATCAGGTGCTGGATGACGCCCTCCACATTGTGGAAAAGTTGGAACATCGCGCCGGAAAGGACGCCACCGGAAAAGTCGGTGACGGCGTCGGTATTCTGACCCAAATCAGCCATAAATTCTTTTTGAAAGCGGCCAAGAAGGAAGGCATCCGCCTGGGTTCCCACGGGGAATATGGCGTTGGTATGTTCTTCTTTCCCAATGACAAACTGAAACGGACTTTTGCCATGCGCATGCTGGAAGTTATTGCTGCCAAAGATGGGCTGACCCTCCTTGGCTGGCGTACCGTTCCGGTAAATGAAGATGTGCTTGGGGACCTTGCTCTGTCCACCATGCCGTGCATTATGCAATGCTTCATCAAGAAGCCGGACGATGTAGAAACCGGCATTGACTTTGACCGCCGCTTATACGTAGTCCGCCGGGAATTTGAACAATCCAGCGAAGACACTTACATTTGCTCTTTGTCTTCCCGCACCATTGTTTACAAAGGCATGTTCTTAGTTGGACAGCTTCGGAAATTCTATCAGGACCTGCAGGACAAGGATTACGAAACGGCCATTGCCATTGTGCATTCCCGCTTCTCCACCAACACCAATCCGTCCTGGACACGGGCTCATCCGTACCGCATGATTGCCCACAACGGTGAAATCAATACCATTCGCGGTAACATTGACCGTATGCTGGCCCGTGAAGAAACCATGTCCTCTGACGTGTTCCAGAATGATATTGATAAGATCTTCCCGGTTATTACCGCTACCGGTTCTGACTCCGGTATGTTGGATAACACCCTGGAATTCCTGTATATGAACGGCATGCCACTTCCGCTGGCCATGATGGCCATTATCCCGGAACCATGGAAACACAACCGCTTCATGGAGCAGGATAAGAAAGACTTTTATCATTACTACGCCACTATGATGGAACCCTGGGACGGTCCGGCGGCCATCCTGTTCACCGATGGTGAACTGCTGGGCGCCACGCTGGACCGGAACGGGTTGCGGCCATCCCGTTATTACATTACGGATGACAACCGCCTGATTTTGGCCTCCGAAGTCGGGGTATTGGATATTCCGCCGGAGCACGTGGTGCAGAAATCCCGACTGGAGCCGGGCAAAATCCTGCTGGTAGACACCAAGCAGAAGAAAATTATTACAGATCAGGAATGCAAGAGCTACTACGCGGGCAGTCATCCGTATGGTGAATGGCTGGACCGCAACCTGCTCAGACTGTCTAAGTTGGATATTCCTAACAAGAAGATTCCTACCCACGACCAGGTTCTGCGGGATCAGTTATATAAGGTCTTCGGTTACTCCTATGAAGACGTTATCAGTCACATCCTGCCTATGGCAGAGAACGGCATTGAAGCCACCGCTTCCATGGGGCATGATGCTCCCCTTGCCGTTCTGTCCTTACAGCATCAGTTGTTATTCAACTACTTCAAGCAATTATTTGCGCAGGTAACCAACCCGCCAATTGACTCCCTTCGGGAGCGGGTTGTTACCGACACCACTGTTTATGTCGGTTCCGATGGTGACCTGCTGCATGACAAAGCAGAAAACTGCCGTGTACTGGAAATTAACCACCCCATTCTGACCGGGGTTGACCTGATGAAAATCAAGTCCCTGGATCAGCCGGGCTTCCATGCCGTTACCATTTCCCTGCTTTATTACAAGAACACTTCCCTGGAACGTGCTCTGGATCAGCTGAACATTGCGGTTGACCGGGCTGCCGCCAACGGAAAGAACATCATTATTCTTTCCGACCGTGGTGTAGACGAAAACCACGTTCCAATTCCATCTCTGCTAGCCGTATCCGCAGTAGAGCAACACTTGGTTCGCACCAAGAAACGCACCAAGGTTTCCATTGTTCTGGAATCCGCCGAACCCAGAGACGTTCATCAGATGGCCACCCTGCTCGGCTTCGGCGCACGTGCCATCAACCCGTATCTGGCACATGAATGCATTGCCGAATTAATTGACAAGGGCATTCTGGATAAGGACTACCACACCGCCATTGACGACTACAATATGGCCCTCCTGCACGGCGTTGTTAAAATTGCTGCTAAGATGGGTATTTCCACCATCCAGTCCTACCAGTCTGCTCGTATCTTTGAAGCAGTTGGGCTGTCAGAGGAAGTCATTCACAAGTACTTTACCGGCACGGTTTCCCGCGTCGGCGGCATTACTTTGAAGGAAATTGAAGAAGGCATTGCCTTCCGCCATGACCACGCCTTTGACCCGCTGGGCCTTGGAACTGACACTACGTTGGACAGCGTTGGCTTCCACTGCCTGCGCAGCGGCAAGGACAAGGAAGACCACTTATACAGTCCGGAAATCATTGTCACGTTGCAGCGTGCTGTTCGTGAAGGAGACTTTGAGCTCTTCAAGAAGTACTCAGATTTGGTCAATGATCCTGCCCATCCGCATACCCTTCGCGGACTGATGGGCTTTGTATCGCAGGAAGAACCCATTCCACTGGAAGAAGTAGAGCCGGTTGAAGAAATTGTGAAGCGCTTTAAAACCGGTGCCATGTCCTACGGATCCATTTCCAAAGAAGCACATGAATGTCTGGCCATTGCCATGAACCGCTTGGGCGGCAAGTCCAACACCGGTGAAGGCGGCGAAGACCCGACCCGCTTCAACACGGAACGCAACTCCGCCATTAAGCAGGTTGCTTCCGGGCGATTTGGTGTTACCAGTGCATATTTGAACAGTGCCGTTGAAATTCAGATTAAAATGGCACAGGGTGCCAAGCCGGGCGAAGGCGGACACCTGCCGGGCATGAAGGTTTATCCGTGGATTGCCAATACACGGTACTCCACCCCGGGCGTATCCTTAATTTCCCCGCCTCCGCACCATGACATTTACTCTATTGAAGACCTGGCACAGTTAATTTATGACTTAAAGAACGCCAACCGGTATGCCCGCATTTCCGTCAAGCTGGTTTCAGAATCCGGCGTCGGCACCATTGCCAGTGGCGTTGCCAAGGCCGGTGCCCAGGTCATCCTGATTTCCGGTTATGACGGCGGCACCGGCGCAGCCCCATATTCGTCCATTCACCATGCTGGCCTGCCGTGGGAACTCGGCCTTGCCGAAGCACACCAAACCCTCCTGGCCAACGGCCTGCGTGACAAGGTGTGCATTGAAACAGACGGCAAGCTGATGACCGGTCGGGACGTTGCCATTGCAGCACTCCTTGGCGCCGAAGAATTCGGCTTTGCCACCGGCCCGCTGGTTTGCATGGGTTGTATGATGATGCGTGTCTGCAACAAGGACACCTGCCCTGCCGGCATTGCCACACAGAACAAAACCTTGCGTAGCCGCTTCTCTGCAAAACCGGAATACGTTATGAATTACATGCGCTTCATTGCCATGCAGCTGCGTGTTATCATGTCCAAGCTGGGCTTCCGCACGGTAGACGAAATGGTCGGCCGTACAGACTGCCTGAAACGCAGAGACAATCTGGTAACCAGCCGAGCAGAAGAAGTAGACCTGTCCCGTATTCTGGATCCGGCTTATGCCCACACAGAAAATTCTCATTTCAACAGAGAACACGTATATGATTTCCACTTGGAAAAAACCAAAGATAAAACCGTTTTGCTCCCGGTTCTGCAAAACTCCCTGAAAGCGGCCGGCATTTCTGTCCCAACGGCGGAAGCCGGTGCAGAAACCACGCTTGCCGGTACCGGAAAAGCCCCAGCTGATATGCCGTCCGGCAAGGCTCGTAAGGCTGCGGAAAAAATAGAGCAGCAAGAAGTATCCGTTACTGTTTCCAGCACGGATCGTTCCTTCGGTACCATGCTTGGTTCAGATATTACCCGCATCTTTGGGCAGAACCTGGCAGAAGATACCTTTGTGGTCCGTGCCACGGGCGGCGGCGGACAGTCCTTCGGGGCCTTTATCCCGAAGGGGCTTACCATCCGCCTGACCGGAGACGCCAATGACGGCTTCGGCAAGGGACTTTCCGGCGGCAAGCTGGTTGTGGTTCCTTCTGAAAAAGCCACCTTCCGTGCGGAGGAAAACATCATTGTCGGCAACGTAGCGCTGTACGGCGCCACCTCCGGTAAAGCCTACATCCGCGGCGTTGCCGGTGAACGGTTCTGTGTCCGTAACTCCGGCGCCACCGCCGTTGCAGAAGGCTGCGGTGACCACGGTCTGGAATACATGACCGGCGGTCGTGCCGTCATCCTCGGCCCGACCGGCAAGAACTTTGCAGCCGGTATGTCCGGCGGTATTGCCTACGTTTTGGATACAGACCACTCGCTGTACCGCAAGATGAACAAAGACATGGATACCATCCAGGAAGTTACCGACAAATATGACATCCTGGAATTGAAAGCCATTTTGGAAGATTACGAAAAAGAAACCGGCTCTACGCTGGCCAAAGAAATCCTGGCAGACTTTGAAGCCCGCCTTCCGGATTTCAAAAAGATTGTACCGAATGACTATCAGCGTATGCTGATTGCCATCAGCCGTTTTGAAGAACAAGGCGTTCCGCACGAAAGTGCTGTACTGGAAGCCTTTGAGGAGGTGACACACAATGGGTAAGCCAACCGGATTCTTAGAATTTGACAGAGTCAACAATACCGATATTCCACCAGCGGAACGGTTACAAAACTTTAAGGAGTTCCACAAGCCCCTTTCCGAAGCCAAGCGCCGGGAACAGGGTGCCCGCTGCATGAACTGCGGCGTTCCCATGTGTCAGTCCGCCTTAAAGCTGTCCGGCATGGTAACCGGATGCCCGCTCCACAACATGATTCCGGAGTGGAATGACCAAATTTACAACAAGCATGACGAACACGCACTGTCTCGCCTAAGAAAGACCAGCAATTTCCCGGAATTTACCGGACGTGTCTGCCCTGCTCTGTGTGAAAAGGCCTGCATTAACGGTCTTTATGGCGATGCAGTTACCATTCATGACAACGAACTCTTTGTCATTGAAACCGCTTTTGCCAAAGGCTATATGCAGCCGCGGATTCCCACCGTCAGAAGCGGGAAAAAGGTTGCCGTCATCGGCAGTGGTCCTTCCGGACTTGCCGTTGCGGACGAATTAAACCACCGTGGCCATCAGGTTACCGTTTATGAACGGGATGACCGGATTGGCGGCCTCCTGATGTATGGCATTCCCAACATGAAGCTGGACAAAAGTGTCATCTACCGCCGTCAGAAGCTCATGGAAGCAGAAGGGGTTACCTTCCGCACCGGCGTAGAAGTCGGGAAGGACCTGTCTGCCGAAGAACTCTTAAAATCCGCAGATGCTGTAGTACTGGCCTGCGGTGCCAAGCAAGCCCGTCCGCTTGCCGGTGCCGACACCAACGCCATCAAAGGCATCTACTATGCGGTAGATTTCCTGAAAGAAACTACTAAGAGTCTGTTGGACCACGGTCTGGAAGAATCCACCGGCACCTGGAAAACAGAAGAAGCCAGAGACTGCTCCACGCTTCTGAAAAACAAGGATTTCCTTTCTGCCAAAGACAAACACGTTGTTGTCGTTGGTGGCGGGGACACCGGCAATGACTGCATTGGCACCGCTCTCCGGCACGGCTGTAAATCCATCACCGCGCTGGAAATGATGCCACAGCCGCCCAAGGAGCGCAGTGCTTCCAACCCGTGGCCGGAGTGGCCAAAGGTTCTGAAAACGGATTACGGCCACGAAGAGGCCATTTCCCGCTTCGGTACGGATCCGCGCCTGTTTGAAACCACGGTGAAGGAATATCATTGCAACAAAAAAGGAGAACTGAAGGAAATTGTCATTTCCAAAGTCACCTTCCAGGATCGCCAACTGAAATTAGTAGAAGGCACAGAGCAAACCATTCCCTGTAACCTTCTCCTGATTGCCGCCGGCTTCACCGGTTGCGAACCAGCCACACCGCAAGCCTTCGGCGTCACCTTAAACGCCAGAGGCACAGTTCAGACCGAAGACGAGGACACCTTTGCCACCAACATCCCAGGCGTCTTCACCGCCGGTGACATGCACCGCGGTCAGTCCCTTGTTGTCTGGGCCGTCTCCGAAGGCCGCCGTTGTGCCCACGAAGTAGATGAATTCCTCATGGGGTACTCCAATCTCCGCGAAACCTAACTCACCCGACCTATCCGTACATAAAACAAGCAAAACACCCTGCAAGCAACCATCCGTTGCCCACAGGGTGTTTTATTCTGTTCCTCTTTATTTGTCCTAGTCTACTCCACCACTACTGCCTTCTTTTCAAGATCTTCAACCACAGAGGAGTCACTACTGTAAAGCGCATTTGCAACCTCTTCAAAGGTCATCTTTGAATCATAGGTCTTTTTAATCCCATCTTTGTTGCTTCCGCAGCCAACTAGCAGAAAAGCCAAAGCTATCAGTGCCAGGAAGAAATGACTTTTCTTTTTCTTAACATACATATACCCTCACCTCTTCCCAAAAATTAATACTAGAATGAATGAACAGCGCACAGGAACTGTTCCAATTTATTTGTATCATATAACTCTCAAACGTATGTTTTATGCGCTTCTACATTTCACAGTTCAGCCCCAGCTGGCCTTACCTTAGTCGTGTGGCAAACGTGCCATTGTCACTCTGTTTGCCACACGAATTCCATTTCAGGACGGCAAATAATGCAACAACTACAAATTTGCCGTCCAAGAATTTCAAAGCTTACAAACGAACCATCTGCCAATTAAATCTGGTAATATTCATTGCTAATTAAAATAGTTCATGTTTTCCTCTCTAGCCGCCTTTTGCCACAGATTATATTGGACAATAAGTTGCTGTATGACTTTGCTGTTTTCGTTCAAGAGTTCCTCCTGAAAAGGCTCGTATGACAAACCAGCAATCATTTCGCCATCTTCATTAATCA
>CAVCCW010000030.1:0-20351 GCA_963600825.1 Bacteroidaceae bacterium
AACAGTATTGTTGGTTTGTCTGTAGGATAAAGCTCCTATTCATGTTAAAATGAGGAGTAAACTATTTTAGCCAAATTAAACTATTTCAGGAGGTTTATACAATGAATCAAAAGTCGCCTTCTAAGGCGAAAAAAGTTTGGAAAGGAATCGGAATTGCAGTAGCCGTTATTCTGGGCATTCTGCTCATCATCTTTGCGGTTTTGCTGATTTCGGAATACCGGCCCAAAGACACGGAGACCCTGGATGTAGACGGAACTTCCTCCAAGACACTGGCACCCGGAGACAGCATGAGCATCATGACCTGGAACACCGGATATGCCGGACTGGGAGAAAGCGCAGACTTCTTCATGGACGGCGGCACCAATGTCATGAGTGAAGACGAAGAAGGCGTTCGCACCAACATTGCCGGCATTACCAGTCTTCTGAAGGAAACAGACCCGGACGTTGTTTTCTTTCAGGAAGTAGACCGCAACTCCAAGCGTACCTATCACATTGATGAGCTGAAGGAATATGAAGATGCATTGCCGGGATATCAGGCCGTTCATGCTTTGAATTACAAGGCATTGTATGTTCCATATCCGCTGAAACCAACCACCATTGGGCAGGTTACATCCGGCATTGCCACCCTGTCTTCTTATGAATTATCCAGTGCCGAACGGATTTCCCTTCCGTGTTCCTTCTCCTGGCCGGTCAGCGCCTTTAATTTGAAGCGCTGTCTGTTGGTCAGCCGCGTCAAGCTGGAAGGAACCGACAAGGAACTGGTTTTGGTCAACCTGCACCTGGAAGCCTATGATGACGGCGAAGGAAAAATTGCACAGACCAAACAGTTGAAAGAATTATTGGAATCCGAAGCCAAAAAAGGCAATTACGTGATTGCCGGCGGAGACTTCAACCAATCCTTCTCCAATTTTGATAACCGTGATTACCCTCTGGTAGACGAAAGCTACTGGGCTCCGGGCGAGTTAGACACTTCCGAGTTTGACGAAACCCTCCGCTTTGTTGCAGACAACTCCGTTCCGTCCTGCCGTTCTTTGGACAAACCGCTTGCCACAGCAGAAGATAAGGATGCAACTGTCTTCCAGTACTACATGATTGACGGATTTATTATTTCTAACAATTTAAAGGTTAACAACTTGGAAACCATTGATGCCGGATTTAAATATTCCGACCACAATCCCATGTTGCTGAACGTAACTTTAGAAAAATAAGGAAAAAAAGCAGCCGGACCGGTTCCCTCAGGGGAACGGCCCGGCTATTTTTTATTCTGCAGTACGAGACTGCTCTTTGGCATCGGCGGTCAAAATCAGAAGCGCCTTCTTTAAGTCAGAAAGAGCAGTGTTCGGATTGGGCAGCTTAATTGCCAGATAGGGTTTGGTACTGGCATTAACCATGATGCGGCCGCGCATGTCACCGGACAATCTGGCTGCGCCGTGCATGTCCAGATTGTCCCAGTAAAGCAACAGCTGATCATTTCTTTGGGCAATTTCATAAATGCCAAGGGCGGCCGCCTGGTTGCGCAGCAGCGCCACTTCCACCAAGCCTTCTACGGCTGGTGGCGGATCTCCGAAGCGGTCAATCAGTTCGTCTATGACATCCGATGCATCTTCCGTGCTTCGGATATCCGCAATGCGGCGATACATGCTTAAGCGGTTCGGAATGGACTCTATATACTCCTCCGGAATATGGGCATCAATCTGCAGGTCTACCAGACACTCCTTCGTTTCCTTCGGCTTGTCCATTCCGGCTTTTTCACCTTCAATGGCTTCTGAAAGCAGCTTCATGTACATGTCATAGCCAACCGCTTCCATATGGCCGTGCTGCTGCGCCCCCAGCAAATTGCCGGCGCCGCGCAGTTCCAGATCCCGCATGGCAATTTTAAAGCCAGAGCCAAACTCGGTATACTCCCGAATGGCAGACAAGCGGCGCTGGGCAATGTCGGTCAGCTCCCGTCCACCGCTGTACGTAAAGTAGGCGGTGGCGCGCCGGCTGGACCGACCAATCCGGCCGCGGATTTGATGCAATTGGGACAACCCGTAATGGTCTGCATGCTCCACAATCAGGGTGTTGACGTTTGGTACGTCAACGCCGGTTTCAATGATAGTGGTGCAGACCAGAACATCAATTTTTCCTTCCATCAAATCCGCCCAAATATCCGAGAGTTCTTCTTCGCTCATTTTTCCGTGGGCTACGGCAACGCGGGCATCCGGCACCCATTCTTTTATTTTTGCAGCAACGTGCAGGATCCCCTCCACGTTGTTGTATAAGTAATAAACCTGTCCGCCACGGCGAAGTTCCCGCTCTATGGCCTGGGCCAGCAAGCCCGGGTCATATTCCAGCACATAGGTCTGAATGGGGTGCCGATCCATCGGTGCCTCCTCCATGATAGACATATCCCGAATACCGGACATTGCCATATTCAGCGTTCTGGGAATGGGGGTGGCTGACAGCGTCAGTACATCTACATTCTGAAACCGCTGCTTCATTTTTTCTTTCTGGGCTACACCAAAGCGTTGCTCTTCATCTACAATCAACAGTCCCAAATCCCGGAATTCTACATCCGCAGAAATCAGTCGGTGGGTACCGACTACAATATCCACTTCTCCCCGGCGGAGATCGGTCAGAATCCGTTTCTGTTCCGTGGCGCTCCGGAACCGGGACAGCATTTCAATTTTTACCGGGAAATCGTCAAACCGCTGTAACAGCGTATTGTAATGCTGATACGCCAGAATGGTAGTCGGCACCAGCAGGGCACACTGCTTTCCGTCTGCAATACACTTAAACGCTGCGCGGAGAGCCACTTCGGTTTTGCCGAAGCCTACATCGCCACAGAGAAGACGATCCATGGGGTACGGTTGCTCCATGTCATGCTTAATTTCCTGGATACAGCGCAGCTGGTCTTCCGTTTCCTCATATTCAAACTTGCGGTCAAAGTCGGCATGCAAATCCATGTCTGGGGAAAAGGCATACCCCGGCGTTGCCAATCGCTTGGCATACAGTTGCGTCAGTTCCTTGGCCATATCCGCAACTGCGGCGCGCACCTTGGCACGGGATTTTTCCCAATCCTTGGACCCCAGGCGATTCAGCTTTACATTCTTGCCGTCCTCCTTCGGCCCAATATACTTGGAAATCAGGTCCAGCTGGGTAACGGGCACATAAAGCACATCGCCCTTGGCGTAACTTAATTTCAGGTAGTCTTTGGTAATGCCGGCCACCTTCAGATTTTCAATGCCCTGAAAAATTCCGATGCCGTGAATGGCATGTACCACGGCATCGCCTTTATGGAGTTCATCCAGGCTGTGGAATACATTTTTGGCTTTGGCGCTGTGGGTACGGCGGCGAGTTCCGGCCGACAAATTACCACGGGTAATCAGATAAAATCCGGCCGCTTTCAGGGTAATTCCGGCAGAAAATTGATTAACAATAACCGAAATAACACCTTTTGGAAATTGATTCGGCACCAAAGCATAATAAACGGCCTTTTCTCCTTTGTCTTCCAGATCTTCCGCTAAAGACTTAGCCGCCTTTTCCGTTCCGGCCGCAACAACAACCGTGGCCTGTTTCCGATCCGATGGAACGCAGTCCGACAAAAGAGCGGTAACAGAACCGTTCCAAGCCGGCGTCTGTCCTAAGGAAAGGCTGTATAACTCTTTAATAGGAATATCAAAACTGCCGCGGGCAAAGTTGTCCAAATAAAGTAAGTCCGCATGTTTGTAATCTTCACAAAGCTGTTCAAAGTCAATGCCAAAGGTGCCCAATGGTTTGCAAACTTCCCCTAACTCCAGGGCATCCTTGTATTCTTCTTTTTGTAATTTGACGGCGCCCTTAACGTGTTCTTTCACTCCGGCACTTTCCGCCACAACCAGGATATCGCCTTCCCGAAGGTAGCCTAACGGTGTAAGCGCATCCGGATGAAGCAGGTTTAAATACTTGTCCAGGCAGAGCTCATGACCCCCTCTTAACAGGTCAGCATCCCGCTGCAGTTTACTTTTCACCTGATCTGCATTTTTACTTCTTACTTTTTTGGCAATTTGCTCCAGCTCTTCCGCCAATTGCTCCGGCTGGTCAGCAATCAATTCCGTAGACGGCGTAATTAAAACGGAATCCACTAAGTCCGTGCGGCGCTGCGTTTCCACTTCAAATTCTGCAATGGTGTCTACGGTGTCACCCCACAGTTCCATGCGAAGGGGAAGCTCCCGCTCCGGCGGAAAGAAATCCACAATGCCGCCACGGACAGCAAACTGACCCTTGCCCTCTACCTCTTCTGACCGGGTATATCCGGCAGAAACCAACGAAGTCAGCAGCTTGTCCAGATGGATTGTGTCCCCACTGGACAGGCGGAAGATGCGACTTTGCAGAGTAGCCGCCGGAATGGTCTTTTGGATGGCCGCTTCTGCCGGAAGCAGCAACACCTTTGTCTGTCCTAAAATCCAGGAGCAAAGGGCGCCCATGCGCCGTTGCTCATAATCTTTACTGCGAATCTGCTCTGCTATAAAAGACAAATCCTTGGCCGGACAAACCACGGCAGAGGTCCCAAAAGAACGAAGATCTTCTGCCATTTTATCGGCAGAAGCTTCATCCGGAACCAAAACCATGATCCGACGGCCGGTATCTTCTGATAATCCGTGCAGTAATAACGCCTTTTGGATATGCAGTGCCCCTAGGACGCCAAACGGAAAAAAGTTTCCTTTGACATCCTGTAAAATGGACTGATAGTCCCCACTGCTTTGTAAAATCCGGGAAAAGCCTGACATAATTCACCTCAGGAAAAGGGTATTGCCCCCACCGGGCTTCGGTGGGGGTGTCGTTTTTAATTTAGTTATGGCGGTTCATGGCCTCTTGGATGTTGTTATCCACAATCAGCTCTGCACTGTCTATGGCATCCGTAAAAGCCTGTTCCATTTGCTTCATTTCCTCTGCGGAAAAATGCCCCAGGACAAAATCCGCAAGGTCAAATTCCGGGTTGGCCCGGTCTCCGACGCCGATGCGGATGCGGGGGAATTGCTCCGAATCCAAATGAGAAATGATACTTTTTAAACCGTTGTGTCCACCGGCAGAGCCGCTGCGGCGAATCCGCAGCTTGCCCGGTGCCAGGTTAATGTCATCGGAAATGATAATGACCTGCTCCGGCGGAATTTTGTAGAACCGGGCGGCCTCTCCGACTGCCTGGCCGCTGTTATTCATGAACGTAGTCGGCTTCATTAGCAGACACTTTTGTCCATGGATGACACAACTTGCAATTTGGCTATGAAACTTTTCTTTGTCAAAGCTGACATGGTATTTATCTGCCAGTTGATCCAGACAAAGCCACCCGGCATTGTGACGGGTTGTTTCATATGCCGCGCCCGGATTTCCGAGCCCTGCAATTAAATACATAGTGTTCTTCCTTATTTCATATTCTTGTAAGGTTTCTTTTTGGTAACCCAGTCTTCTTTGTTGTTCTGCCGTGCGCGGCCAATGGCCAGTGCATTGGCAGGAACATCTTCTGTAACCGTGGTTCCGGCAGCGGTAAAGGCATAATCTCCAACGGTAACCGGTGCCACCAGGTTGGTATTGCAGCCAATGAATGCGTTGTCTCCAATAGTAGTGCGGTGCTTGTTCTTTCCGTCATAATTCACGGTTAAGGAGCCACAGCCGAAGTTACAATTCTTACCAACATCAGAATCTCCGACATAGGTCAGATGAGACACTTTTGTGCCCGCGCCAATGTTGGAATTCTTCAGTTCCGTGTAATTGCCCGCATGCATTCCTTCGCCCAAATGACAATTGGGACGCACGTGGTTAAACGGCCCAAGATCAATGCGGTCTTCGGCAACGGACTGCTCAAACATAACATTGTTCAGTTTGGCGCCGTCTCCAATGGTGCTGTCAATAATCAGCGTGTTTGGACCCAGAACACAGTTGCTTCCAATCTTGGTTTTGCCCTTCAAAATGGTGTTCGGCAGAATCTGTGTTTCGTTTCCGATTTCTACGTCTTTGCCGATAATAATACCGTCCAGCACCGGAATATCCACGCCATTTGCCAGATGCTGGTACAGCACTTTCTTTCTGGCAATGTCATTCAGTTCCAGCAGTTGAATGCGGTCATTGGCGCTCATGCCAATCTGCGAGTTAGCGGTAACATAAACCCCGGCACGCTTTCCCGCCTGCTTTAAAACATAAATGGTATCCGTCAAATAATACTCATGTGCGGCATTTTCCGGCGTTATTTCCTTTAAGGAAGCCTGTAAATCTGCAACGCGGAACCACATGGCACCGGAGTTTACTTCGGTAATAGCGGCTTCGGCGGCGCTGGCGTCCTTTTGTTCTACAATGCGTTCCAAGGCCCCGTCTGCGGTACGGACAATGCGTCCGTATCCGGTCGGGTTTGGAATGTCTGCGGCAATGACCGTAACGGCATTGCCCTGCTCTTCATGTTCTTTCAGTGCACCTAAAATGGTATCAGCGTCCATAAACGGAGCGTCTCCATTTAAAATCAGGACATTGTCTGCACCGGAGTCCGCCAGGAAAGCCTCCGCCTGCATAACGGCGTGGCCGGTGCCCAGACGTTCTTTCTGCCAGGCAATACTACAGCGGTCTCCAACATAAGATTCCAACTGTTCTCCGAAGTGCCCCACAATTAAGCACGTCCGGTCAATGCCGGCTGCCGCCGTGGCATCCAGAATCCAGTCAATCATGGGCTGGAAGAGGACTTCTGCCAGCACCTTCGGCTTATTTGATTTCATCCGTTTTCCTTCGCCTGCGGCAAGGATAATGGCTGCGTTTTGATTCATATAACCCCTTAAACTCCTTTACAAACTCCTATTATAATAGTGCACCAAAAAGTGGGATTCCCCAGGACAGTAACGCCTGTGCAAGCAGGCCTAAAAGCAGCGTCCATCCGGATGCACCGCCGTGCTTCTTTAGGAAGGTGTTTTGTTCTTCTTCCGAAGAAATGGTTTCCTTGGCTTTCTTCAGTAGCTTGTCACAATGAATGCGGTACAAATAGTTGGCAAACAATCCCATTAACAGGGAAAGCAGCAGAACAATATAAGAGTTAATGTTTAATACCGTCATTACGGTTCCGTATTTCTTCTGGTACTTTTCTGCCAGAGTGGCACTGTCCTGCTCTACCTGTTCTGCATCTGCGCTGTCCGCATTGGTCATCAGGTAGGAAGAAAGGTCCTGGCTGTATTCCTTATAATACTGTCCAATCTGCTTGGAAAAACAAAGCGGCAAAAGGGAAATCAGTACCAGCAAGGCAATACCAACCGTATACATTTTCCGATAAAAAGCCCAGATAACTGGGAAGAAACAGGCGGCCCAGTTCCAGCTTGTCTTCCGTCCGCTTTCCTGCATGGCAAAAAAGCGGGGTAAATACCGTTCCTTATTCTTCTGTACGGTTTTTCCGTATTCTTCTACCGTATAATCCCCCAGTTTTTCCTTTGGTCCAATAACCCGGTAGGTTGGGTGAAATTCCCCATTGGCTCCGGTGGTGTAACTGCGGATTCCTCCGTATTCCGTGGAACCAAAAGGATTTTGATCCAGCTGGTCTTTGACCTCTTTTATGGTCTTCTCCAGTTCCTGCTGATCCGCTTTTTGTTTTTCCAACTCCGGAGAAGTCCAGGAAAAGCCAGTATCATGCTGGTCTGCATGGACACAGGCCCCGTATTTGTTCCAGCAACTGCGATGCATAGGAGTACCGCAGTCCGGGCATACTACAATGTCATCCCCGTCCTGAAAACGTTGATGACAATAATCACATTCCATACCAATATAATTCATAAGGCTACTCCTGTTAATGAATTTGTCTTATTATACTCTCCTATACCTTAAAATACAATGAAGGCACCCTTTACTTTCCTTCCCCGCTTATACTATAATATCTTGACTAAACTGACAAAAAAGGATTGATTTTTCGTGCTGATTTACGAAGAACTTCGGTTACAACTTACCGAAAACGACCAGGCCTTAAAAGACCTGAAAGAAGCCATCGGTTATGACCAGATGACCGCCGAAGTAAAAGATCTGGAAGCACAGACAGCAGCAGACGGTTTTTGGGATGACATTGCCGCCTCTCAAGTCGTTCTGCAGCGGACCAGCAGACTGAAAAATAAAATTGCCGCTTATGACAAATTAAACGGCCTTTATGAAGATACGTTAACCATGATTGAACTGGCAGACGAAGAAGAAGACGAAAGTCTGGCAGACGAATGCCGTCAGGGCGTAGAAGACTTCAAAAAAGATCTGGACGCCATGACCCTTTCCACCCTGCTTTCCGGGGAATATGATGACCACAATGCCCTGCTGACCTTCCACGCCGGCGCTGGCGGCACGGAAGCACAGGACTGGGCACAGATGCTCTTCCGCATGTACACCCGCTGGGCAGAACGTCACGGTTTTAAGGTTACCACCTTAGACTACCTTGACGGGGACGAAGCCGGTCTAAAGTCAGCCACTATCTTAATTGAAGGCGAAAATGCCTATGGCTACTTAAAATCTGAAACGGGCGTACATCGCCTGGTGCGGGTGTCTCCGTTTGACTCCCAGGGACGTCGGCAAACCTCCTTTGCCTCCGTGGAAGTCATGCCGGAAATTGACGACACCATTGAAGTAGATCTTCGTCCGGAAGACATTGAAATGGAAGTGTACCGTGCCTCGGGCGCCGGCGGACAGAAGGTTAACAAAACCTCCTCTGCTGTTCGTCTGATTCACAAGCCCACCGGCATTGTCGTTTCCTGCCAGGTGGAACGGTCCCAGCATCAAAACCGTGAAGTTTGCATGCGGATGCTGAAATCCAAGCTGGTTGAAATTAAAGAGCGGGAACACTTAGACAAGATTGAAGACATTAAAGGAGACCAAATGCAAATTGGCTGGGGCTCCCAAATCCGGTCTTACGTATTCATGCCTTACACGCTGGCAAAGGACACCAGAACCGGCTATGAAATGGGCAACATTACTGCCGTTATGGACGGTGACCTGGACGGCTTCATTTACGCCTACCTGAAAATGAAGTCCCTGGAGCAATTCTCCAACCACTAAATCGCCCGGGCGATTTAGCTCTTTTAAAAAGTTTTAGTATTTGCATATTTTGGTGGCGGTGCTCTGCTTTTTTGCTACTGTTTGCCGTGGAAGCATTTGCCCCAAAACCTAAACCACTATTTAAGTGCAATTTGCTATGCGGCACTAACGTAAGGAAAGCAAAAAAGCGGAGTTCCGCCACAGGCAACACAGTAATTTTCTTGACAAACAACGCGGGAAATCAGTATAATGATTCCCGCGTATTGTATCAAATACCAATCCTTGCTCTCTGGGAAACAGAGGGCCAAAGCCCAAAAGGAGGTGCTTATAATGGCAAAAGAGTATGAAATCATGTTGGTTTTCTCCGTAAAAGACGGCGAAGAAGCAGCTAAGGAATTACTCGGTAAGTTCACTGCTCTGATTGAGAAGCACGGCACATTAGGCGAAATTGATGAGTGGGGTAAGCGCAAAATGGCTTACGCTATTCAGGATGAACCGGATGGCTACTATGCTGTTGTCAATTACAGTGCTGAACCGGATTTCCCGGTTGAACTGGAACGCAGACTTACCATCACCGAAGGTGTTCTCAGATTCCTTAACATTGCAAAGTAAGATAGGAGGAACTTCTTATGCTTAACTGCGCAATCATCATGGGCCGCTTAACAGCGGACCCGGAACTTCGTACCACATCAAACGGAATCAGCGTAACCAGCTTTTCCGTAGCCGTAGACCGTTCTTACCAAAAAGCCGGTACGGAACGGCAGACTGACTTCATTAACGTTGTTGCCTGGCGGCAGACCGCGGAATTTGTTTCCCGGTATTTCCACAAGGGTAGCATGATTGCAGTTCAGGGTTCCATTCAGACCCGGAATTATGAAGACAGAAATGGCAACAAGCGCACTGCAGTTGAAATTGTTGCAGACAATGTCAGCTTCTGCGGATCCAAAGCAGAATCCGGCACTGGCGCTGCCCCGGTTGCTCAGGCAACACCAGCAGCACCTGCATTCTCTACCGCAGGCGCAGATGACTTCTCATCTATGGATGTGGATGACGAACTTCCGTTCTAACATCCCAAAATTTTTACAAGGAGGAAAAGACCAACATGGCATACGATAGAAATCGTGGAGGCAGACGTTCTCGCAGAAAAGTTTGTGCTTTCTGTGTAGACAAAGTAGAAAAGATTGACTACAAAGACACTGCCCGTCTTCGCAAGTTCACTTCTGACAGAGCCAAGATCCTGCCACGCAGAGCCACCGGCACTTGCGCTTATCATCAGCGCGAACTGACCACCGCTATCAAGCGTGCAAGACACGTTGCTCTTCTTCCGTACACTGCTGACTAATTGTCTCCAGCCTGCGGAAAGCAGAACAAACTTAGAATGGACAAAGCCCCGTTGCTTTTGCAACGGGGCTTTTTTCTGTTCTGTTGTACTTACTTATTAACATGACGGGATTGCAGGTATGGGAAGCCAACTGCAATCAGGCTGTACAGCAGCTGGAATGCAACCACCAGGTAGTCTGTCAGATAACTTGGACCATTGATCGCAATTAATACCACACTGAGAATGATTGCCAGCACAGAGTAGACAATAGCCATAACGCGGTTCGTAAAGATACCGTCATACAGGCGACGGGCTTCGTACACCGTCCGTAAAGAAGCTTCCAAGGTACCATTATGAAGTAAGCCGCTACCGGCTGTTTTCTTTTCTTCCCCCTGGTACTTTTGGAATAAGTCTCCGGAAACCGGGCTTAAGATTTTTACTGTAGCATTCGGCAACTTAAAATAGTGACTGATCATATCTTCCGTAATATTGCAATCCGTATTGCGCACCAGAAGTGTAATGCCGGCGCGGTCTGCGTTCCGCAGAGCCACCCGCATACGCCGATCGGCGCGGTATTGGATAACAAACATGGCAGCAATCTTGCCTGCAATGGCCAGGTACATTACCTTCCGGCCATTGTGGGTATATTGCTGTTCAAACGTTTCATCCGTAATTTCTACATTATGGTTAATCAGTAAATCCCGGTTTCCGAACAGTACACGGCGGCCGTGAATCCAAGCGGACAGGCCGAGGCGTTCTTCATACGCCAGAGTTTCTACCGGTGGGAGCAGGTCCCGCTTTCCAAGAATAGTATTTTCAAATACGCCACTCAGCGGGTTCTGCGCTTCAATGGCCAGCGCCGCCGAGTACAGAATGGCGTCATCAATCCGCATGTTGTGGAAAGTTTTAATGCCAATAATGCTGACCGATTCCTTCGGGAACAGTTCTGTACTGTCAATGGCGTATGCATTCATTTCTGCGCTTTCCACTACGGCGCGGTGGCCAAGGATAGCCGAGCCTTTTTTACTAAAGGCTTTGTCTACCACATACAGGCCAACATTGCTGGCCAGTGTTACAAAGCAGGGAACGCCGATGGCCATTAGAGCTACAAAGGTATTGAATCCTGCAGTAACACTACTGCGAAGCAAGCCAAAAACAATGGCCGCAACAACAGAAACCGCCAGAATGGCTAATGTTGGACGGGACACGCTTTCATCTGCAGGGTCATCTGCAAAAGAGCTTTCCACAAACCGCCTTGGCTTTTTAATTTTGGCACTGTAGGAAATGGCCGGATCCGCAATCAGCAACCCGCGGCCAATTTCAAAGGAATCATCTTCATCTTCAATCAGATCGGAAGCATACAGCTGTGTTCCACTGGTAACGAAGTCAAAGTTGCTCTTGGCCCGCTTCAGGGACAGGTACCGCACCAAAGAAGAAATAAACAGGCCCAACGTTGCCGCCGTTGTGTACAAGCCCATACTTGGTGTACCGGTGGTAGATTGTACTGCTGCAACCAGTTCTTCAATCAGGGTCAGAAAAACCACCAGGGTGGCGGCACCGGCGGCGTTCATCCGGCCGCGGAAGAAGCCAAGCACGCCCTTTTGAATGGTGCGGATACCAAAGATACAGGAAATTAATAACAGTCCTAAGTTAATAAAGATAACTACAACCGCACTTCCGCCAAGGGAATCCAGCTTTCCTCCGGTAATGATACTAAGGATAAGAGAAAACAGCACAATACAGCCTTCGGCAATGGTGCTGGCACCCGCCCATTTTGCAGCGTGTTCCAGACCTTCTACAATCCGGTCTTTATCTGCCGTCTTCCGATATTCGTCATCCAGATAATCTGACGTAATGGAGCCATGGGAGACTCGCGGACTTCTCCGCGGTGTTCCGGTAGAAAAGTCTTCATACATCAGTTCATCCTGATCAGGATCCGCTTCCGGCTCTTGGCCTAAGTCCGGATCCAGGCGGAATTCTGCCACTTTCTGGTTACGCTTTTCACGAAGTGCTTCCTCTGCATTTTCTTCATCTATCTGTTCCGGCGGAACTTCGCGGTCATCAAAGCCGACCAGTTTAATCTGACCGTCTATTTCCACATCTTCGTGTTCAATAGTAGGCGCGTTTCCTTTGGCCACGATAGTCTGGTCAAACGTATTCAAGTCTGCATCTGCAGCAATGATAGTCGGAATTGGTTCCAGGTCTGCCGTATTGGCAAACTTACTTTTCTTTACCAGAAAGCCCGGGCGTTCTACCTGTTCGGGAGCATCTCCCTGGTGCAGCGCTTCATGCTCTGCGGTGGTTTCCAGCTTCTGTTGCTGGCGGCGCAAAAAGCGTTCCCGGTATTTATCCGTGGCCATTCCGCCACCGCTTCGCTCAATTTTACCCGGACGAATCTGGTGCTGGATTTTGTCATTGTGAATGGGGTGAATCCCAACCGTTTTGTCAGCAAGCGCCCGTTTTTCATAACGCTGCTCTTCTTCGCTTCGATCATCCGCCAGTTCCATAATCATCTTCGGGGAATCCGGATTTTCATCTACTCCTTTGGATAATTCCCCCTGCAAATGGAGAGACTGGATCTTCGGCTCCGGCTCTTCTGCCCCAGCCACGGAAAACACGCGGGTCTTTTGCTGTGCGTCTGCATCCGTAAAGGTTTCTTTTCCCGTTACGTGCTGCACCGGTACCTCTTCCGGTTCTTCCTCTTCTTCCGGATAGTCGTCTTCCGGTTCTTCTTCCACCATGCCACCCTGCAGGAAGTCCTCCAGGGAACGTCTCAGGCGCCCAAAGATACCGCGTTGCCGTTCTTCCGGATACTCTTCTTCATACTCCGGTTCGTCAATGTCAAATTCTTCTGGCGAGTCAGTATACTCTGGCTCTTCATATTCTTCTTCGGCGTACTCTTCTTCCGGCATTTCTTCCACAGGTGCACTTGCACCAGAAAAATAATGCTGCGGCTGTGGCGGTTCCGACGAAACTTCCGGTTCCTCTTCCACAAGATCTAATTCCAGCGGTGCAGTACGGGTGTAGTCTGCCCGATGGTAATCCTTCACATTCTGCTCTTTCATGAGCTGGTCTACAAAGGCCACCGCATCCTGTTCTGCCGTATTGGGAAGGTCTTCTTCCTCTTCTTCCGGCAGATACAGGTTATAGTCTTCCCCATGGAAGCTGTATTCATCTTCGTCGTCTTCTGCAACAACGGGTTCTTCCGGTTCCGAATAAGACGCAGGTACTGTTGCAGATGGGTTTTCCGCCAGCAATTCATCTATTTCATCCATGGACCAGCCTTCACGCGCAACCGGTTCACCGGTTGCTTTGGCGGTGGCATTTGCCATGATTTCTGCCATAATTTCTTCTACGCTTAAGTTGCGTTCATTGGCCATACCTGCACCTCCTTTATTTGGCTTTTATGTTTAGACGCTGCCGGGTAACTTCGTACATGACGATTCCCGCGGCAACCGAGGCATTCAAAGAATTAATGTGGCCCTGCAACGGCAGGGACAAAATAAAGTCACATTTTTCCCGTACCAGGCGGCCCATACCGGTTCCTTCGGAGCCGACAACTAAAGCCATTGGCCCCTTGACGTCTGCCTGACACCAGGTCTGTCCTTCCATGTCAGTACCGTAAATCCAGACGCCACGCTTTTTTAATTCGTCCATGGCAGACGGCAGGTTGCTGACGCGGGCAACCGGCATGTACTCCAATGCCCCGGCAGCGGTTTTGTCTACCGTATAATTCAGAGTTGCCGACCGGCGCTTCGGAACAATAACCCCATGGGCCCCGGCACATTCGGCTGTCCGAATGATGGCGCCCAGGTTATGAGGGTCTGCAATTTCATCGCAAAGAATAAAGAACGGATCTTCTCCGCGTTCCTCCGCGCGGGCAAACAGGTCATCTATGGTTGCATACTCATGCGCCGCAACCCGGGCAATGACGCCTTGGTGATTGGCGTTGCCGCACATGTAATCCAACTTTTTGTTATCCGTTTCCTTAATTAGCACGCCGGCATCCCGGCATAAGGCTGCAATCTTCCCCAAAGAACCTTGCTTTTCCCCTCTGGCAAGATACAGGGTGTCTATGTTGCGGCCCGCTTTCAGGGCTTCCATGACCGGGTTGCGCCCAATAATCAGTTCATCCCGGATTTCTTTTTCATTCATTCTTTGCCTCCTGAAAAGTGCTAAAAAGCCACTTTTAGTTAGCTGGATTATACCACTAATATAGGCTTTCTAGCAACATACCATTAATATGGAGAAGGGCTGTATCGCCCGAAACGAAACGCATAAAATTCTGCATATGCTGGATATTTATGCAACATATGGAAAATATTTTGAATTTTTATTCGCTTTTGCCTTGACTTTCCCTTTTTGGGGGCTATAATACATACAGATTTCATTCACAGGAGGAATTTTTCCATGGCAAAGTTAGATAAATCCAAGATTAAAAAAGTGGTGCTGGCCTACTCCGGCGGACTGGACACTTCTATTATCATCCCTTGGTTAAAAGAAAACTATAATAACTGCGAAGTCATTGCCGTTTCCGGCAACGTAGGTCAGGCAGACGAACTGGAAGGACTGGAAGAAAAAGCTCTTGCTACCGGCGCTTCCAAACTTTACATTGAAGATCTGACCGATGAATTTGTAGACGACTTCATTATTCCGTGCGTAATGGCCGGAGCAAAATATGAAGACTATCTTCTGGGTACCTCCTTCGCCAGACCGTTAATTGCCAAACGTCTGGCAGAAATTGCAAAAGCAGAAGGCGCTGACGCCATTTGTCACGGCTGCACCGGCAAGGGTAATGACCAGGTTCGGTTTGAGCTGGCTCTGAAGACCTTTGCACCGGATCTCCCAATCATTGCCCCGTGGCGGGAATGGGATATTAAGTCCCGTGACGAAGAAATTGACTACGCTGAAGCCCACAACATTCCGCTTCGGATTAACCGGGAAACCAACTACTCCAAGGACAAGAACCTCTGGCACCTGTCCCACGAAGGCCTGGATTTGGAAGATCCTGCCAACGAACCGCAGTATGAGAAGCCGGGCTTCCTGGAAATGGGCGTATCCCCACTGCAGGCCCCGGATAAGCCAACCTACATTACCCTGGACTTTGAAGCCGGTCGTCCGGTTGCCTTTAACGGCGAAAAGATGTCTGCAAAAGAAATCGTTCTGAAGTTAAACGAAGTTGGCGGTGCCAACGGCATCGGTCTGCTGGACATTGTAGAAAACCGTCTGGTTGGCATGAAGTCCCGTGGCGTATATGAAACCCCAGGCGGCACCATCCTGTACAAAGCACTGAACGTACTGGAAACCATCTGCCTGGACAAATACACTGCTCATGAAAAGCAGAAGCTGGCTGTTACCTTCGGCGAGGTAGTTTATAACGGCCAATGGTTCTCCCCGCTGCGGGAAGCTCTTTCCGCTTTCGTAGAAAAGGCAGAAGAACACTGCACCGGTACCGTTAAGCTGAAACTGTATAAGGGCAACATCATCAATGCCGGTGTTACCTCTCCATACAGCCTCTATTCCAGCGAAATGGCTACCTTTGACGAAGATGATGTTTATGATCAGGCGGATTCTGCCGGATTCATCAACCTCTTTGGTCTG
The DNA here is from genome assembly GCA_963600825.1 of Bacteroidaceae bacterium. Classification (GTDB taxonomy): domain Bacteria; phylum Bacillota; class Clostridia; order Oscillospirales; family Acutalibacteraceae; genus RUG420. The sequence goes on from CAVCCW010000030.1 coordinate 15,920, forward strand.
CCGAACAAAGTACAGGCTCTGATGTTGCAGGGACTTGAAGAAAACAAGTAATTTCAGTAAACTGAAATGCGTAATTTACCCTCCGGTAATTGCACCGGAGGGTTTCTTTTAAGGAGTGAACCACATGAAATTATGGACCGGACGCTTTAGCAAGGAAATTGCCAAAGAAACCAATGACTTTAACTCATCCATTCCTTTTGATCAGAGAATGTATAAAGAAGACATTACCGGCAGCATGGCCCATGCCACTATGCTTGGGGCGCAGGGCATTAACTCGCCCGAAGATACGGAAAAAATTCTGAGCGGCTTACAGGGCATTTTAGAAGATATTGAAAGCGGTAAACTGGCCGTTGATCCGGAAGCGGAAGATATTCACACTTTCATTGAAGGAGAACTGACCGCCCGCATTGGTGACGCCGGCAAACGGTTGCACACCTCCCGCTCCCGGAACGACCAGGTTGCCGTAGATGACCGCCTGTTCGTCCGGAACCAATGTGATGCACTGATTCCACAGCTGAAAGATTTAATTAAGGTGCTTTGCAAGAAAGCGGATGAATATTCCGAAGCGGTTATGCCAAGTTATACCCATTTGCAACGTGCGCAGCCCATTGTGTTCGGCCATCATCTTCTGGCGTATGCGGAAATGTTCCTGCGGGACATTGACCGCTTACAGGACGCCAGAAAACGGATGAACGTGTGTCCCCTTGGTTCCGGCGCCCTGGCGGGCACAACCTATCCCATTGACCGCTATCAGACTGCACAGATGCTTGGCTTTGACGGACCTTGCATGAACTCCCTGGATGGTGTTTCTGACCGTGACTGGGCCATTGAATTTGCCGCTGCCCTGTCCCTGGTCATGGTACACCTGTCTCGTTTTTCTGAAGAAATTTGCATGTGGTGTTCCTGGGAATTCAAATTCATTGAACTGGATGACGCTTTTTCCACCGGTTCTTCCATTATGCCGCAGAAGAAAAACCCGGACATTGCCGAACTGGTCAGAGGTAAATCCGGCCGTGTCTTCGGTGATCTGACCACTTTGCTGACCATGATGAAAGGCCTGCCACTGGCCTATAACAAAGATATGCAGGAAGACAAAGAAGCCATCTTTGATGCGTTTGACACTGTTAAGATGTGCCTGACCGCCTTCATTCCTATGATTGACACCATGACCGTCCTGACAGAAAACATGCGTAAGGCTGCAGCAGGCGGATTCATTAACGCCACCGACTGTGCAGACTTCCTTGTTGGAAAAGGCCTTCCCTTCCGGGACGCCTATAAATGCACCGGTAATCTGGTTGCCTTGTGCATTCAAAAAGGTCTGACCCTGGAAACCCTTCCCTTGGAAGAATACAAAGCAGTTTGTGACCTTTTTGATGACGGTGTTTATGAAGCTATCAATCTGGAAAAATGCGTCCGTGACCGCACCTGTGTCGGTGCTCCCTGTCCGGATAATGTCCGCGCCCGCGCAGCAGAAATTTTAAATACGCTTTAACAAATAGATTTAGAAAAGCACATCAACCTGAGAACAACTTTAATTTTTCGAAAGAAAAACGCCTTTTTACGTGAAAAGTTGTGAAATTTTTGCAAATTTTTCAAATTGCAGATTGCACAATTTTTAACAATGTGCAATCATAAATAACGGCGAATGGGATTTTCCCGGTTATGGAAAACTCCTAGCTAATTTTGTTTTAATAGGGGATGACAGAACATGTTGTTCAACATCTACAGCGGTACTGGCGTATACCAGATTTTAGCCTGGATTGCCGTCTTTACCGGACTCGTTCTTCTGAACGAGCTTGCTCGCCGCACAAAGTGGGGCGGGATTCTCTGCTTTGGTGTCGTACCTGCCGTTCTGACGGTTTACTTTATCGTCATTGCTGTTGCTGCAGCAAAAGGCCAGGAATGGGCACTTGGAAACCAGACTTATATTTATCAAAACGGCTGGTTCCACTACGCAAAGCTTTATGCAGCCACCATCGGTTGTATCGGCTTTATGTTCCTCAAGTACAAATGGGGTAAGATCGGCAAGGCCGAATGGTTTAAAGTATTCCCATTTGTCATCGTTGCAATCAACATCCTGATTGCAGTTGGTTCTGACTTTGAATCTGCCATCAAGGGCGGCCTGGAAGGCGGCTGGTGGTATTCCTCCGAAAACGTATGGATTTACGGTGGTTGGTGGAACTGGGTCAACGGCATTGCCGGTATCATCAACATCTTCTGTATGACCGGCTGGTGGGGCATCTACACTTCCAAAGGAAAGAAAGATATGCTCTGGCCTGACATGACCTGGCACTACATCCTTGCCTATGACGTTTGGAACTTTGAATACACTTACCTGAACCTTCCGTCTCACAGCTGGTACTGCGGTCTTGCACTGCTTCTGGCACCGACCTTTGCAAACCTTCTTTGGAACAAGGGCGGCTGGATTCAGAACCGTGCTAACACCCTGGCTCTCTGGTGCATGTTTGCCCAGGTATTCCCACTGTTCCAGACCAAGATTGTTCCGGTTCTTACTTCCGTATATCCGGACGACTACGTAATGAGCGCAACAATGCCGTCTTCTGCTGATCCAAGAATGCAGGGCTTCATTGCTGTTCTTGCACTTGCAATCAACGTAGTAGTTCTTGGCGGCATCATCAAACGTTCTATTGAACAGAAGAAGAATCCGTATAAGAACGAAATCTATACTGATGTTAAGGATTATCAGCTTGCACTTGACAGAGCTGAATAAGATTTGTCATCACCCTGAAAAGGAAACAATAGGACCTCCGGAAAACCCGGAGGTCTTTTGTTATGCTTTTCAAAGGGCCCCTGCAACATTGCAGAGGCCCTTCTTCTTTCTTATTTAAACCTTTAAGCTTCGGTTTCCGCTTCCGCTTCGGCGGCTTCCGCCTCTCTCTTTTGTACTACTTCTGCATGAACCTGTTCCAGTCTTCCCTTAGAAAGCTTATATCCAAAGGTTAACAGAGCAAACATAATAAACAGAACAATTGCCGGAATTAAGGTGGAAACGTCATACAGGCGCTCCAGAACCTGTGTATTCTGACCGACATCTACTTTGCTTACGTCATAGCCAATCAGGGCAAGCAGCGCAGAAGAACCGGCGCCTGCAGCGGTCTGGCCAAGCTTTCTGGTGAAGGAGAAGAACGCGTAGCTGGTACCTTCTTCCCGTCTGCCGGAAATCAGTTCCTGATAATCAATGACATCCATAACCAGCGCCCAAACTTCCAATACCAGGAAGGTCTGGCCCATACCGCTGAAGAAAACCAATACCAGGAAAACATACGGGTTCATGGCAAAGGCGGTAAATTTCAACAAATACATCAGCAGGTTTACCACCGCTGCGAAGCCCAATCCAACGGCGCAGATTTCTTTCTTGCCGAACTTGCGGACCAGCTTACCCATAACCGGCAGGAACATAGCCATTGGAAGATAGGTGCAAACAGTAACAAGACTGTAAAGACCCGGCTTTCCGTAATAGTTCTTAAACAGATAGTTGTAATTGGTTTGTGTGTACATCTGGAAAGCAATCAGCAGCATGGATACGCCGCAAAGTGCCAGGAACGGTTTGTTCTTCAGCAGGAACTTAATAGTATGCCAAACGTTGAAGTCTTTTTGCTTCTGCTTTGGCGGAAGGGTAATCCGTTCTTTGGTGTTCTTAAAGTGAATGTAGTAAATAACAACGGTCAAGACTGCAAGAATCAGAACCGAATAAAAGACTTTCATCGGATCCAGCTTCTTTACTGCGGTATCTCCAACCATAACGGTAGTGTATACCAGCATCGGCATCAAGATCTGGGCCGGAAGTCCGCCAAGACCTGCGCCAACAGAACGCCACATAGAAAGGGAAGAACGCTCAATTTCATCATCCGTAATAACGGAAGCTAAAGAGCCATACGGGATATTGGTGCCAGTATACATCATGCCATAGAAAATATAAGTAATATAGGCATAGGCAAGGTACTGACCCTCGGTCCAAACTATGTTGGTTCCGAACATTTTGTTAATAAGCAGCGGCAAATCCGTAAACATAAAGACTGCCGAAATAGCCAGCGGGATGGAAGCGCCCAAAATATACGGGCGGAACCGCCCATACCTGGTCGGTTTTCTGGAGTCTACAAAAGCGCCCCACATCGGGTCATTAATTGCATCCCAGATTCTGGCAATCATAAAGAGGATTGCCACTTTAGCTGGGTCAATTCCTAAGGTATCCGTATAAAACACCTGTAGGAAGGATGAAATCAGAGCAAAGGTAAGCAAACCGGCGGTATCTCCAAGAGCATACCCTACTCGGTCCTTCATACCAATGCCATGGGTGGAAGAAGTTTCAGCCATAAATAAGCCCTCCGTTAATTTTTAAGCTCCAGGAACGCATCCTTAAACGAGCTTTCTTTTCTGATAAAGACCGGGATTTCTCCCAATGCGGCAGGCA
>CAVCCW010000031.1:0-19291 GCA_963600825.1 Bacteroidaceae bacterium
ATACATATTCAAGGTCGTTGTTATATCCTTATGAAGTTTTGGCTCAATCTTGTAGTTTGCGAATATCCCTATAAATAGAAAAAGCCCTTTGAAAAAAGGATTTCTCCTCTCTCAAAGGGTAGGTTGATAACCGTTATTCCACAATAGCTTCTAATTCATCTAAAGATAAGCCTTTAATTAAAATGGTATTCTCATTAGAGTTTAATGTGTGTTTTTCTAGTTTCTTTAAAGCTTTTTGATAATCACAATCCCCAATAATACCGTCTTTTGTTGTACTTACAAGTACCATTTTCCAATCAGCCACCCGCTTTCCATCTACAGCATATTCGTTTTGTGGCATTTTAGGTAGAATTGTTTCTGTACCCTCTGTTAATGCTATTGCTCCAAACGGACTACCATCTGGTTTAGCATAAAATTTTGGTGTTGCAGTATATGCATTACTCCAATCAACCGCTGTTTTCTCTTTTTTAAATTTGCTAAATAACCCCATAATCTGCATTTCTCCTTCCTAACTTTAGTCTTGTAGCTTTCCTTATTTCAAAAATGGGCAACTCCGATTGGAATTGCCCATTCATTGTACTAATTATGCGATTTTTTCTTGCTTGCACCGATTTCTGCATCAAATGAAGTACGTCCCGTCTATTTGGTAAAACGGTACATCTTTACATCATCTTAATAAAGCTTTGCACCTGCCGGAATGTGGTCATCAACCATCAGGAGATGAAGCTTTTCTTCGCCTTCTTCTTCGTGGATAGCACTGAGGAGCATACCGCAAGAGTCAATGCCCATCATAGCTCTCGGTGGAAGATTTGTGATAGCGATAAGAGTCTTTCCAACCAGTTCTTCCGGCTCATAATAAGCGTGAATACCGCTTAAAATGGTTCTGTCTGTGCCTGTTCCGTCATCAAGAGTGAACTGTAACAGTTTCTTTGACTTCGGTACTGCAACACATTCTTTAACCTTTACTGCACGGAAATCGGACTTGCTGAATGTGTCAAAATCAACTGCTTCCTCAAATAAAGGCTCAATCTTTACCTTAGAAAAATCAATCTTTTCAGGCTCTGCTTTTACTTCTTCAGCAGCCTTAGATTTCACATCATTCAAAGGCTTCATTGTCGGGAACAGGATAACGTCACGGATGCTTTCGTTTCCGGTCAGAAGCATGCAAAGGCGGTCAATGCCGATGCCGCAACCACCGGTCGGTGGCATACCGTATTCCAGCGCGCGAACGAAGTCATCATCCAGCATGTTGGCCTCTTCATCGCCACAGTCACGAAGCATGAGCTGATGCTTGAACCGTTCCATCTGATCCAGCGGATCATTCAGTTCGGAGTAGGCGTTGGCATATTCCGTGCCGCAGATGAAGAGTTCAAAGCGTTCGGTCAGGTACGGCTTGCTTGGCTTGCGCTTGGTCAGCGGGGAAACTTCTACCGGGTAGTCCATGATGAAGGTCGGCTGGGTCAGGTTGGCTTCTACGTATTCATCATAGAACTGGGTTAAGATGTCACCCCAGGTTTCCTTGCCCTTTTCCACGTCAATGTGGTGTTCCTTGGCAAGTGCAACGGCCTTTTCATTGTCCAGCAGGAATTCGTCAAAATCTATGTGGGCATATTTCTTGACGGCATCTACCATGGTCAGGCGTTCAAACGGCTTTCCAAGGTCAATTTCCACGCCCTTGAAGTTTACAATCGGCGTTCCGTTTGCAGCAATGGCGGCGTTGCGGAAAATGGCTTCCGTGCGATCCATCATGCCGTTGTAGTCCGTATAAGCTTCATAGAATTCAATGGTGGTGAATTCCGGGTTGTGCTTGGTGTCCATACCTTCATTACGGAAAATGCGGCCAATTTCATAAACCCGCTCCATGCCGCCAACAATCAGGCGCTTCAGCGGAAGTTCGGTGGCAATGCGCATGTACATGTCCAGGTCAAGGGCATTGTGGTGTGTAATAAACGGGCGAGCTGTGGCACCACCGGCAATGGTATTCAGAACCGGGGTTTCCACTTCAACGTAACCAACTTCATCCAGGGTCTTTCTGACACTTTGGATAATCTTGGACCGCTTAATAAAGGTATCCTTTACTTCCGGATTGACAATCAGGTCCACATAACGCTGGCGATACCGTGTGTCCGGGTCCTTCAGGCCGTGGAATTTTTCCGGCAGCGGCAGAAGAGACTTGGAAAGCAGACGAATCTGCTGGGCATGAACAGAGATTTCTTCTGTTCTGGTCTTGAAGACAAAGCCCTTAATTTCAATAATGTCACCAATGTCCCACTGCTTTTTGAAGGCTTTATAGGCTTCTTCCCCTACGTCGTTAATAGAAACGTAGGACTGAATACGGCCGGTCTTATCCTGGATGGTAACAAAGGAGGCCTTTCCCATGATACGGCGTCCGATGATACGGCCGCAGATGGCAACTTCCTTTCCTTCCAGGGCTTCATATTGTTCTTTAATTTCCGTACTCTGATGGGTCTGCTCTGCAGTCATGACCTGGAACGGGTCCTGGCCTGCTTCCTGCATTGCCTTCAGCTTTTCAATACGGATTTGTCTTTGTTCGTTGGCCTGTTCCGGGGTCAGTTCTTCGGTTACCGGATTCTGGTTCTTGTTGTCAGCCATGTTGCTAACTCCTTTCAAAATTCTGTTTATTTCTTCCCAATTTCAAGAATTTTGAATTTCAGTTTTCCGGACGGTACTTCTACCGAAACCGTGTCTCCAACCTTATGGCCCATCAGTGCCTTGCCAACCGGAGATTCATCAGAAATCTTGCCGTTCAGCGGATCTGCCTGCGTAAAGCCAACAATCTGATAAGTAATATCTTTCTTCAGGCCCATGTCCCGAATGGTAACAACAGAAGCACGGTTTACCACGTCAGAGGAAAGTTCGTCTTCGTCAATCAGGGTTGCGTTCTGGATAATGGCTTCCAGTTCTTGAATGCGAGATTCCAGTTTTCCCTGTTCGGATTTTGCTTCGTCATATTCGGAGTTTTCACTTAAGTCACCAAAAGAAAGGGCAACCTTAATTTTTTCTGCCATTTCCTTCCGGCCAACAGTTTTCAATTGTTCCAGTTCATCCTGGAGTTCCTTAAGGCCTTCCGAAGTCAGTCTAATTTCTTCCATCTGTTCCACATTCCTTCCATGCGTTATGCGATGCAGTTTTTCTGCAATATTATAATGAAACCCTTTTGCGTGGTCAAGCATCCGGGTTCTTTGCTAAATTCAGTCTTTTTCTATGCCTTTTAAGGCGTCCCGTTCTGCCTTGCTGACGGAGGCTTTGGCACCGTCCCGCAGAACGCGGACCTGCTTGCGATGAACACTGACCGGAGCGGCGTCCGGGTCATGGTCCAAACGGATTTTCAGCATACCGGTAATCAGATTTACTTCCGTTACTACACCTCTGCCTTCTCGTGTATTCACGTAGGCGCCCACCTTCGGGGTAACACGAATTAGGTGTTCATAGGCTTCGTGTTCATACTGTAAGCAGCACATTAGTCGGCCGCAGGTGCCGGAAATTTTGGTTGGGTTCAGGGACAAGTTCTGCTCCTTGGCCATTTTAATGGAAACCGGGTGGAAGTCGGAAAGGTATTCCCGACAGCAGCACGGTCTGCCGCAGGCACCCAGCGTGCCGACCATTTTGGCCTCGTCCCGGACGCCAATTTGGCGTAATTCAATGCGCGTTTTGAATACAGAAGCCAAATCCTTTACCAGTTCCCGGAAGTCAACTCTTCCGTCTGCGGTAAAGTAAAACAGGATTTTGCTGCCGTCAAAGGCATATTCTACTTCAATCAGCTTCATTTCCAAGCCGTGCTTTTTTATTTTTTCTTCACAAATTTGGAAGGCCCGTGCCTCTTTGGCTTTGTTGGCCTCCATCATCTTCAGATCTGCCTCTGTGGCAACCCGAAGGATTGGTTTTAACGGGGCAATCAGTTCTTCATCCGGCACGGAATAGTTTTCTTTGGCCACAAAGCCACATTCGGTGCCGCGGGCCGTTTCTACAATAACCCTTTTCCCCAAGGGCAGTTGCTGCCCTGCCGGGTCAAAGGTGTAGACTTTTCCGACCGGTTTGAAGCGAATGCCTACCACTTCAGTCATATTGGTTCCTCCAACAATTAGTTCCGTTCTGCGGCAGCCATCAGGTTGCTGCAGAAACGCGTTAAAGTTAAATTTTTATTGGCGTACCGCTGCAGGTCTTCCGACAGGTCGGTTAAAACCTGTTCCATGGCCAGCAGGGCAGCTGTAGTGTAACGGCGGCCTAACTTTTCCGCCGCGCTTTTTTGGTCAGAAAGAAGTGCTGTGCTTCCTGCCTGCAGGACTAAGGCGTCCCGCACCAGGAATCCCAGTTCATCCAGGACCAATGGGAAATTATCTTTTTTCTTTTCTAAGCAGGCCGAAGCCGTTAAAAAGCGGTATTCGTTTTTTTCCGCCAGTGCGTCGGCAAGTTCTGCCGCCGTCTTCTGCACTTCGGAAAGCTTCTTTGCCGAAATATTTTCCTGCCGAACTTCCGTTAAGTGAAATACCGCCACACGGGAAAGAATGGTCGGCAAAAGAATGGATTTGGATTCACAGCAAAGGATAAAGGAGCTGAACTGTGGTGGTTCTTCCAGCACCTTCAGTAAAGCGTTCTGCCCTTGGATTTGCAACCGTTCTGCTTCCGGAATAATATAAATCTTGCAATCTCCGTCATTGGGAAGGACGTATGCGTCTGCACGCATATCACGAACCTGGTCTATGGCAATGTTTTTCTTGTCCTTTTCCGGAATCAGATATTGCACATCCGGATGGGCATCCGCCTTTACTTTCTTACAGGCTTCACAGTGTCCGCAGGGCTTTCCAAGCGGAGCCTGGCACACCCGCGCCATGGCCAGCTCTTCCGCCAGCCGAGTGCGGTCAATCTGCGCGCCGCCTTCCAAAACCATGGCATGGGGCAGCCGACCGCTGTCAATCAGCGTAGTTAACTGCTCTTGCAGATTTTTTTCATAACCCTGTAAGCTCATGGCAGCTTACTCCTTTGTCTTTGGCAATACGGTGGTATCCGGTTCCTGATTTTTAATTTTCAGCCGGTCGGCTGGAATGGTTTTATTGCCGGCGGCCGCAGATGGGCGCACCGGAGAATCCGGTTCTTCCGGGGTGAACAGCTTGGCAGGCGCCGGTGTGCTGGCCTCCGGAAAGACGTTGTATCCTCTTTCTCTTGCAAAGCAAGGGGAATACCAAATCAAAACCGCCGTCAGGAACAGTACCAGTGCAAAATCTACAAACTGTGCCGGATAATTATCCGGCAGAATATGGCCGGAACCGAAAATGGTCAGGAAGCAGGTTGGAAATGCTTCGGTTACGCCGAAGAAGACCGCTGCACTGCCGGAGAAATAAAGGGACCAGACACTGTTTTTGGAGTTGACGCCGCCAGCAATTCTGGCAAACTCCAACGAAAAAATCAGATAAAATCCGACAAAGAACAATTCCAGCATCAGCTGGGAAACATTACGGTAGCTGATCGGTTCCACAAAATGAACCATCATGCGGGCAATTCCCCAAAGAACCGGGGAAAGCGCCAACAGCTTCAGGCGCTGATATTCTGTGGTCCGTTTCCATGTTGCCTTGACAAGGAACAGGAAATAAACGGCGCTCAGCAAACCAAAAATAATTTGGAACAGCTTTGGAATAAAGCCGCTGCTGATGTAATACGTAAAGACCTGCTGGGTCTGCGCCTGAACGGCAGTCCAAAGATCTGCTACTTCCAGCATTCTAAGAATGGCATCCGAAAGGAAGCCCAGTACGGTTAAAAGGGAAGCCGCTGTCAATGTTTTGCTTTTCAGTGGCATAAATTCCGCACGCGGCAACTGATTGCTGAACAAAGGGATCAGCAACGAGGCCAAAGCAGCAACTACCGTCAGCGCAATTAAAATAGGATACGAGATATCTTTCACCAACCAGAAGCCGGTGCTCCGATCCAGGCAACTAAGTAATTGGTGCAGTCGTGTTGGGACAGCCAGCACGGAAGAAATGCCGACAATCAGAAAAAGTCCGCATAAAGACAGCTTATATTTCTTCATGAAAACGACTCCTTGTACAGGGCAAACTACCACTCATAAAATTCATTCAATTATACAATATTAAGGCAAAAAAAGGAACAGCATGAGTGCAAAAAGAAAAGGCTCCTGAATCTTCAGGAGCCTTTGACAGCAAATTTTACTGTTCTTCCGTTGCATAAACAGAAACTTTCTTTCTGTCTTTGCCCATTCTTTCAAAACGAACGGTACCGTCAATGAGAGCGAACAGGGTGTCATCTTTACCCTTGCCAACATTGTTGCCCGGATGAATATGTGTGCCACGCTGTTTTACAAGGATGTTACCGGCAAGTACAAACTGACCGTCAGCGCGCTTTACACCAAGTCTTTTGGATTCAGAGTCACGACCATTTCTGGTGGAACCCATACCTTTCTTATGTGCCATTAGTAATACACCTCTTTATTCTGCTTCTTTAGCCGGGGCCTTCTTGGCTGCAGCTTTTACACTGATCTTACCGATTTCAACCTTCGTATATGGCTGTCTGTGGCCCTTCTTGCGCTTTTCGTTCTTCTTTGGCTTGTATGTGAAAACAACAACCTTCTTGCCCTTGCCGTTCTTGATTGCTGTAGCAGCAACCTTGGCGCCCTTTACATATGGGTCACCAACTTTAATTCCATCATCGGAACCAACTGCAAGTACCTTGTCAAAGGAAATTTTTGCGTCTGCTTCTACATTCAGTTTTTCAATGTAGATTACGTCGCCTTCCTGTACTTTGTACTGTTTTCCGCCAGTTTCAATAATTGCGTACATGTGCGTGTTTCCCTACCTTTAATATAGACTCGCTACGACGGGTAAGAACTTGCGTTCTGTTTCCTTCTGGGCGCAATACACCCAGGACCCGGAATATGCGGCATCGGTTAGTATAACACAGGCTTTTTAGCCCGTCAACCGTCTTTCTTCGGCAAAATAACAGACAGGGCAGAGGTGTCTTCCCGTAGGATTTTTTGCAGGCGTTCTTCTGCATCCTCTTTTGTTACCGTGCGATATACCTCCAATTCGTCAAACAAGCGATACCCCTCTAAATAAGCGGAAATCAGTTCATTTGCCAGGCCATCCGTTTCGTTGTAATCCATAACCGAGCGGCCATAATTCATCTTGCGAAGTATTTGGAATTCGTCTTCTTTAAGGCCTTCTTTTCGCAGGCGTTCAATTTCCGCTTTAATGGCATCTGCCACCTGTTGCGGATAGCGGGACATACCGCTGAACAGGACGGTGCGGTAACCAGGACCAACAAAATATTCGTAGCCGAAGCTGCCGTTAATCAGACCCTCTTCTAAAAGACGGTTATAAAGCGGAGCGGTTTCTCCGGCAAGGTAATCCAGTAACAGGCCCGTCAGGATTCGTTCCTTTAAAGACGGCAGCTCCGGCCCTGCAGGTTCTTTAAAGCCCAATGCAAAGCTTGGCATGGTTACCGCAAATTCCTGCTCCGCGTACGGGCAGACAATGGAGTCCGGCTCATTGAAGGCCGGTCTCCGGTTGGGTCCGCCCTTTGTCGGAGCAGTGCCGAGAACTGAATCGCAGACAGAAAGAACAGTTTCTACCGTTACATCCCCAACCACGGCAAGAACCATGTTCTCCGGATTGTAGTATTGTTCATAACATTGATACAGCAGATCCGCCGAAATTTGCGCAATGCTGTCTTCGGTCCCCGCAATATCAATTTTAACCGGGTGATTGTGATACAGACACTCCAGCAGGTTAAACAGGACGCGCCAACCCGGTTCGTCTAGGTACATGCGGATTTCCTGTCCAATAATACCCTGTTCCTTGCGAACCGTTTGCTCTGTAAAGTACGGGTGCCGGACAAAGTCCAACAAAATCTGCAGGTTCTCCATGGCATGATCTGCGCAGGAGAACAGGTAGCAGGTACGGTCAAAGGACGTATAGGCATTGGCCGATGCGCCGGTTACCGCAAAGCGGTCAAACGCATCCAGCTCTTCGGATTCAAACAGTTTGTGTTCCAGGAAATGGGCCGTTCCGTTGGGAATGGTTTTCCCGGAAAGAAGATTGTCTATGGAGCCATAGTTGGTGCCGATAATTCCATAGGTTGTGGCATATCCTTTTTTCGGATACACCAGAACGGTCAGGCCGGTGGCATGTTGGATGGAGAAGTAGGATTCCCCCAAAATTTCATTTTTGATTTCCTGTATCATGCTTCTGCCTCCTCTTCCGGTTGCGCTTCCGAGCCGTTACCGGTTCCCTTCAGCAGAAAGACCGTATCCAGTTTTACGGTTTTTGCGGCGGCAATAACCTGCTCGGCAGTAACTGCTTGTAAGGAGTCCGCAATTTCCTGTGGTGTTTTAAACTGTGGGTCACAAATTCGCACATGCGCCCAGCCTTCAATGTCATCCGGGCTGTCTGAGACCGAATGATACCGGTCTTCCAAAGAGCGATGACAATTGTTCATATCTTCTTCTGTTACATGTCCGGCCTGCAAATCTGCCAGCTGTTCCAAAATGGAGGCCTTGGCCTTTTCTGCGTTTTCCGGCTCAATTCCGCTTTGTACAATCAAGATACCTTTGCGGCTGTACAGGCGGGCACTGCAGTAGTAGCAGAGGGATTGGGCTTCCCGCACATTTTTGAACAAGCGGGAATACACGCCGCCGCCAAACAGGTCAGCCATGGCGGTATAGGCTGCAAAATCCGCCTCCGGATCCTGCATTCCGGTCCGGAATCCAAGAACCAGTTTGCCCTGTTGGATTTCCTGTTCCTCTGTTACCTCTTTCAGTGCAGTTCCCTCAGGATGGATTCCGGAGCAAAAGGCAGTCAGTGGGCCGCTGCGATCTACTGTGGAAAGTGCTTTTTCAAACGTAGCAGCAACCTGGTCTATAGCACCGTTTCCCACTACATTCACCTGGATCCGCGCGGTTTGCAGCACCTCCCGCCAGGCCGCTGTTACGCCTTCCGGCGTCAGTGCAGCCACACTTTCCGCAGTGCCCCACACATTAATATGGTAAGGTTCCTCTGCACACATGATTTCTTCACAGCGCCGTAAGGCGTACGCCCGTTTGTCATTACTTTCCGCTTCCAAGCGTTCCTGTAAAAGGCGTTTTTCCCGCTCCACTTCAGAAGCCGGGAACAGGCCTGCATCCGTCAGGTTCGGTGCAAAGAGAACCTGGCAAAGCAGTTCTGCACTTTCCAATAGCAGATCTTCCTGATCAAAGGCAAACCGATTGTCCAGAAAGGAAAGAGAAAAACGCAGAACCTGGTTTTCCCCATACTTTCCAACACTGGGAGTCAGGTAAGCGCCATACAGTTCGGCCAGCTTTTTATTCAGTGCCGTTGTAGTAGGATACGCGGCACAGGTTTTCGTCAGTAAATACGGCAGGATGGCATACTTTGCTGCATCTTCCTGCAACGGTAAAACCAGTCCGACGGAAAGGCAGCCGGTCTTAAAACGATCCGTTTCATAACGAACCACACGAAACCCGGGAAGCGGGTCTTTTACAATATAATTTGAATCCATAGTACTCCTTCATCAGTGGGCATTTTGCCCCCAAAAATACGCTACTATACTAACACAAAACCATTCGTTCTCCTAGGGCAACAACTGGTTCCCGTTTCATTGACGCCGCCCCCCTTCTTTGATAGACTTTTAGCAGAAAGAAAGGATGACTAGTACTATGAATTTTAAAGCCATCGGCGCATCGGACAAAGTGGAAGGCTTCTGTCTGGTCAAACGCTGTGAAGTAAAAACTTCCATGAAAGGCGCCAAATATATGGATTTGGTGCTAACGGACAAGTCCGGGGAAATTGACGCCAAATACTGGGACTACCAGGAAGGCGTCACCATTGTTTTCAAAGAAAACTCCATTGTAAAAGTCCGCGGGACCCTGGATCAATTCCGTGGCGCTCCGCAGTTACGGGTAGAGCTGATTCGCCCGGCATTAGCCAGTGACAACATCAACCCTGCCGACTATGTAGCCGCTGCCGAATATGACTCCGAAGCCATGTATCAGGAAATTATTTCCATTGCAGAAGACTTCCGGGACGAAGATTTGAAGCTGTTGTTGGAAGCAGTTTACACAAAGTACAAAGACCGCCTGTTATATTATCCGGCCGCAGTCCGTTTGCATCACGCCATGCGTGGCGGCCTGCTGTACCACACACTGTCCATTATGCGGATGGCGCAAAAAGCCTGTGAAGTCTACCCAAGCATAGACCCAGACCTGTTGCTCTGCGGTGCTGCACTCCATGATCTGGGCAAGTTGGAAGAAATGGATGCCAACGAACTCGGCATTGCCGGAAAATACACCACAGACGGCAACTTGATTGGCCATTTGGTGCGCGGCACCATCATGGTACATGACGTTGCGGCAGAAATCGGTACCCCTGCGGAAAAAGTAGAATTACTGGAACATATGCTCATTTCCCACCACGGTAAGCCGGAATTCGGTTCAGCAGTCCGTCCCATGTTCCTGGAAGCCCATGTGCTTTCCCTGCTGGATGAATTAGATGCCAAGGTTTATGAAATTGCTGACATTGTTTCCGGCATTGAACCAGGAGACTTCTCCCAGCGCATCTGGTCTTTGGATGACACGCGTCTGTACAACCACGGACGGAAAGAAGAGTTGAAGCCGGAAGCCAACCTGATGGACAAAACGGAGGAAAACTTCCATGTGTAACGTTACGCCAGAAGGTGCTACCACCTACAACGCCGGATCCAATCCCAATCCATGGACGGAATTAAAAATAAAAGTCTCCGCCGGGGACATTGACCTTGCCGGAGACATTGCGCAAATGACCGTTCCGTACGGCATTTATATTGAAGACTACCGTTATCTGGAAGAAGAAACCGAAGAAATTGCGCATATTGATTTAATAGATGAGGCCCTTTTGCAAAAGGACCGGAACACGGGTTACATTCACATTTATTTGGAGCCCGGAGAAAATCCAATGGAGGCCACCGCCTTTTTACAGGAACGGTATCAGGCATCCAATATTGCTTATGAAATAGAAATTCTTCCCTGCAAGCGGGAAGACTGGCAGAACAACTGGAAAAAGTTTTTCCACCCACAGAAAATCGGACAGAAGCTGCTGATTCAGCCCAACTGGCAGGAAGACGGCGTTGCCGCAGATGCAGACGGGCGGCAGGTGCTTTACCTGGAACCTGGACTGGCCTTCGGAACCGGGTCCCACGACACCACCCGCCTCTGCCTGGAAGCGCTGGAGCAGCACATCCATGGCGGAGAAACCGTCCTTGACCTGGGCTGCGGCACCGGGGTCCTTTCCCTGGCTGCGTTGCTGCTGGGCGCTTCTTCCGCCGAAGGCGTAGACATTGATGAACTTGCCGTAAAAACGGCAGAAGAAAACGGCCGCCGCAACGGGTTCACCCCTCCACAATACACAGTGCACTGCGGAGACATGGCCCAGCAAATTACCGGACAGTATGATCTGGTCGTGGCCAACATTGTAGCAGATGTCATTGTGCTCTTCTGCCAAAGTGCCAAACAATTTTTAAAGCCGGGTGCTTACTTCATCCTTTCCGGCATTTTAAATACGCGGGAACCAGATGTATTGCAGGCCTTTCAGGACAATGGCTTCTCCATTGTAGAGCGCCATGTCTCCGGCGAATGGCTCTGCTTTGTTTTAACCGCTGATTAATTATTAAGCTAAGAGGCGCGTCCTTGGACGCGCCTCTTTCTTTTTGCATTCTGTTTTTCTTAATCAATATCATATCTTGCCAGAATAGCCGCAGGGCGTTTCCTCATGGTGTTCCATACCGGAAGCAGACCCACTAGGACATTGAATGCGTAAACCAACAGAATTTCCAGTAACAGGAAGTATGGTTCCTGGTAAAGGAACTGTGCAATTTCCGTACTGGACGCCGTTGCCCACTGAATACCGAAGAAGGTAATCAGAATGGCCGGTAAATCCGTTAAGGTGGTTACCGCCAGCACTTCTCCAAGGAAAATTTTATAAACGTCCCACTTTTTCATGCCGATGGCTCGCAAAGTACCCACTTCTTTAATTCGGCTTAAGAAGCTGGACCGGCTGATTAAGAACATTTCAATCAGGGAAATGGCAATAATAATGATTGCCAGAATCATGGTTGTACGCACCGTTGTTTCCATGCTTTCCTGATAGGAGCTTCTGGCATCCGCCAGAAGATTTGTTACATTATATCCTTCTGCTGTTAAATTGGCATAGGCATCCTGGTCCACTGCCGGGCAGATTGTATACAGGGACGCATTCTCTACCAAGTCATACAACAGTGTCTGATCATTCACCAGCGGTTTTGTCAGATTCTGATCCGAAGTATAGTAGCCAACCACTTTTAGTTTCTGCTTACCAGCCGTTACATCTATGGTTTTGTTCAACGGGTACGACTCCCGCTCCTCATAATTCACAATGCACTCATAGGCATTTTCCGGCAAGCGGCCTCTTTTCAGCTGATACGTACCTTCTGCCAGACGATATGACTGCAGGGTTTCCGTTTCTGAAGAATCCAAATCAGTGGAAACATAGTAACTCTCCTCGGCGGATGGATTGCTATAATACAGCGCCCAGATAAACTGACTTTGGTTCAGATACAGATTGGGTTCCTGCCGGTCTGTCAGGCCGACCAGGGTATAACTCCGGCCATTTTTCAAAGTGTAGGTTCTTCCAATCAGTTCCTCCGGCTGTCGAATGTTAAACATGGCAAGCCGGCTTTCCGAAGACAGAAGCGAATCCAGAAGCATACGGTCTACTACAAACTCTTGTTCTGTCTCCGGCAAACGACCAACCGTAATGTCCTCTGCCGTTAACGTAGCAACATCAGATAAAGACCCCGTCAGAGAAAAAGAAACGCCCTGTGACTGATAAAACTGCTCTGGTGCAAACGTCAGCGTAATCTTGCTGTCACCGGGCAAAACATAGGCCAAATCCTGGCGGTCTGCCAATTTGCTGTAATCTTCCACCGAAAGATTTGGATTTTCCAACTGCAGATAAGACGCGTTGGCCGTAATGTAGTCCTTTTGTTCTACGTGTTTTGCGCTGCCAATTCGTGCAAAGGCAAAGGAAATAAAACAGCCGGCCAAAAGGAATCCAACCAGCAACAATTTCCGCAGCGTGGTATAGGAGCTAATTTTTTTGAACCCAAGAAAGAAAGCAGTCCAGAAGTTTTGTATGGAGCTGTATCGCCTGGCGATGGACTGGTCTCCAATTTCATCCAGGTTGAAATCATAATCCGCAATGCTTTCCTGATCCACCTGGCGTTTGTAGTCGTTCACCAATTCAATAGCAGAGCCCTTTTCCACCACTTCTACGTGCTGGTTTTCCGGCGCCTGGATATATAAATTACCGTGCTTTACCACAATTTTCAGGTTTACCACATCTTCTTCCGAAGCGTAAACGGAAATTTGGTCCTGCGGGTCTGCAAAAGAGCGCTGGCTGGGGAATTCCTTTAAATAAAAGATGTTATCCAGTTCATAGTCCAGCGCGTTATCGTGCTCGTTTTCGCGGTCGGCCGTCACGGTGCCATCACTAACTTCAATAATTCTGGAGGCATAAAACTCCGCCAGATTTCGTTCATGGGTAACCAGAATGACCAGGCGCTCTTTGGAAATGGTCTTGATGATATTCATGATTTCCACAGAGTTGCGGGAATCCAGATTTCCGGTTGGTTCATCTGCCAAAACAATATCCGGATTTTTGACCAGCGCACGGGCTATGCCAACGCGCTGTCGTTCCCCGCCGGACAACATGGAAACCGGTCTGTGGCGGTACCGCAGCATGCCGACCTTTTCCAGGACATACTCTACCCGGACTTTAATTTCATCCTTGTTTTTGATGCCTACCATTTTCAAGGCAATGGCAACATTATCAAACACAGTTTGGTCTTCCAGCAATTTATAATCCTGGAAAATGTACCCAACCGATAAGCTGCGCAGTTTATCCACCTTGCTCATGTTGCGGGACGAGATCTTTTTCCCATCTACCAGAATGGTACCGTCCTGCACGGAATCAAGTCCGCCAATGGCATTTAAGAGTGTGGTTTTTCCACATCCGGAAGGACCAAGCAGTGCAACCAGGCCCACATCAGGCAGCATCAGACTGGTGTTGTTAATGACATGAAGTTCGTTTTTCTTACCCTTATTAAAAAATTTATTTACCTTTTTTAATTCAATCATGCCGTTACACCTCCTCGTGCAGCGTGCTGATACTGCTCTTCTTAAACAGGGTCTTTGCATAACGAAGACTAACCAAAATAGCAATTACAACGCCGATCAGATAAATAATAAGATAATCCTGCCAGCGCATACTTTGAGCCATAGAAAGTAAAGTTTCGTTCCCTGAGTAGGTTGCCAGGCCCCACCAGCATACAGCAAAGACAGCTGCTGCCATATTGGCCACCGTCAAAAGGTCAATACCCAGCAGTTTCCTGCAGACTCTGCCATTTCCGCCCAGCATCCGGACCGTGGAATAATAAACATTTCTGGAACGCATAATAATGCGGATAACAAAGTAGCTGACAAAGAACACAACCACTGCCACCATGGCGGTAACCAGAAGTGTCAGCGCTTTCATTACCACGGTGTATCCATCCGAAGAAACCATGGCATCCTTAATGGCCAAGGTTGTATATCCATTGTTTTGCAACAACTGATTTACCGCATCTACCGACTCTTCCCCATCCGTCAGAACCGAAATCTGATAGGTGTCCTTATCAAACAGTTTGCTGTAATCCTCCGCGTTTACATAAATAACGGCAGAGCTATAGCCATCTTCTGAAGACGTTCCAAGCAGCTTCTTTATGGTTTTTTGGTTATAAGTAGAGGCACAGGTTACGGTCAAGGAATCTGTATAGTAGGGCGTCTTCACGTCAATTTTCAGCTTGGATCCGACACACTTATTGTTTTTGCCGTACAGATTGTAGTCTTCACTCATAATACAGGTTCCGCTTTTTACACTGCTAAGCGGTTGAATGATCCAACCGGGTTCCAGCTCGCTGGTATAGGTCTTTTCATTAAAAACATAAGAGAATGTTGCATAATCAGCATTGGACTGCGTCTGCATCTGCTTTAGCAAAGCCGGGCTGACGTACACATAGCCGTCCCGATCATAGTTGCCGGAAGATTGGTCCACCTGGTCTACCAGGGCCACTCCGGAAATGGTATAGGCTTCCTGGCCCGAAGACAGATACAGTTGCTTATCTGCCAGCTCTTCGTAAACAGAGGCAAAGTAGCTATTCTTCTTTGCCACAATCAGCAATTCGGTATCTTTGGTCGGCATTTTGCCCCATGTCAGCGTTCCGTCAAACTTTGACAGCGCTTGCGGAGTCATTTGGAAGTAATATCTCAGTTCTTGCGAATCTTGCCCCTCGGTATGAAAGACCATGGCGTTGTCCAGGGAGACGTCACTTTCTACCACTTCGTTTACCTGATCCATAGTGGCAATTTTTTGCAGTTCTTCCTGGGTAAAAGAGGTATTGTCTGCCTTTTTGACAACAATGCGGTTAGGCCGCTGATCCTGGAAGAAGTAATTGTACTGTTCTGAATCCGACAAACTAATACGGAGCGCGCTTAACTCTGCCGTAAGAGACGAAAAAACAAACAGAAAGACCAGAAGCAGCAGCAAAAATTTCGGTTTAATCTTGAACGCATTCCGGATCCCGATTCGGATCTGCGAGCCAGCGGTCATATTATCATACGTACCGGCGGCCGCTTCCACAGCGGGGTTGTGCCGCAAGGTCACGTCTTCCAGGACCTTTCCGTCATGCATTTTAATTTTCCGGGTAATGTAGGGTTCTACCTGTTCAATGTTGTGCGTTACAATAATGACCAGTTTATCCTTGGCCACGTCCGCCAATAGGCGGATAACCTCTTCGGCAGACTGTTTATCCAGATTGCCGGTGGGTTCATCCGCAATAATAATGGGCGTGTCCTTGGCCAGTGCCCTTGCAATGGCAACCCGCTGTTTTTGGCCGCCGGACAATTTGGACGCCTTGGTATTGCGGTATTCCGTCAAGCCGACCTTTTCTATCAGCTCATTTACCGTCTGCTTAATTTTTCCCGGTTTGGCACCGTTCAGCAGTAATGCCAGTTCTATGTTCTGATAGACCGTGTAGCTGTTAACCAGATTAAAATTCTGGAAAATATTTCCGATATACTTGCGGCGGTAATCTTCGAATTCTTTTTCCGTATAATGGCTGGTTTCCTTGCCATCAATATACATTTCCCCTTCTTCATAGGTGTCCAGTCCACTGATGACGTTCAGCAGGGTGGATTTGCCGGAACCGGACTCTCCGGTAATGGCAACAAATTCTCCCATGGAGAAGTCCAAGCTGACGCGGGAAAACCCAGTGGCAATAACGCCTTTACTGTAATAAAACTTGGAAACGTTTGAAAGTTGAATCAAAGTCTTCGCCCCCTTTCTCATTCTATGGCTTCAGTCTACCATAAAAGGCGGCGGCAAAGGTTACAATCAAATTACAGTTATGTCACAATTCTGCCACGAAAATGGAAGCAAAAAAGACTCGCCATACAGCGAGTCTTTTCCTTTAAGAATTGTATTCTATTTGCTTTTATTCTTTGTTGGCAATAACCTGTTTTGCTTTGGCAATAAAGTCATCCAAAGTAAAGGTTTCGGAATTGCCGCCGTCCCGATACCGGAGCGTTACGGTTCCTGCCTCTGCCTCCTGCTGACCAAGTACCAACATGTACGGAACACGGTCTACCTGCTGGGCTTCCCGAATCTTGTAACCAATCTTTTCATTGCGATCATCCAGTTCCGTACGGAAGCCGGCATGCATCAGCTTTTCATAAACATCGGTGGCATACTCCATGGTCTTTTCCGATACCGGCAGTACCTTGATTTGCGTTGGAGCCAGCCACAGCGGGAATTTGCCCTTGGTTTCTTCAATTAAGTAGGCCATGAAGCGGTCCAGAGAGCCAAGGATGGCGCGGTGCAATACAACCGGAGTCTGTTCCTTGCCTTCGGAGTCAATGTACTTCAGGTCAAACTTCATTGGCAGACAGAAGTCCAGCTGACAGGTGGACAGCGTGTATTCTCCGCCAACAGCCGGTTTCACATTCACGTCCAGCTTGGGTCCGTAGAAAGCTGCTTCGCCGATTTCTTCGGTATATTCCACGCCGATTTCATTCAGCACTTCCCGCAGTGCATTTTCTGCGGTATTCCACATGTCGTCATCCGGGTGGTATTTCACGGTGTCTTTCGGGTCCCGCAAAGACAGGACGCAGCGATAATCCGTAATGTTAAAGTCTTTATATGCGTCAAAAATCAGGTCTACAACGGCGCTGACTTCACTTTTAATCTGATCCGGCGTGCAGAACAGGTGAGCGTCATTCTGGCAGAAGTGGCGGCCACGTTCAATGCCCTTTAAGGTACCACTGGCTTCATAACGGAAGTCATGGGCAATTTCGCCGATACGAATAGGCAGTTCCTTGTAGCTATGCGGCTTGTTGGCATAAATCCGCATATGATGCGGGCAGTTCATAGGACGCAGAACGAAGGCTTCACCGTCTACTTCCATGGCCGGGAACATGTTGTCTTTATAGTGCGCCCAGTGGCCGGAGGTCTTGTACAGATCTACGGTACCAACACACGGCGTCATAACGTGCTGATAGCCCAGAAGACGTTCTTTTTCTTTGATATAAGTTTCCAGTTCCTGCCAGACGGCATATCCTTTCGGGAGGAACATAGGCAGGCCACGACCAACCAGGTCATCTGTCATAAAGAGGCCCATTTCCTTGCCAATCTTGCGGTGATCTCTGGCTTTGGCTTCTTCTACCTGCTTCAGATATTCATCCAGCTCTGCCTGGGTGGCAAAGGCCACGCCATTGATGCGAGTCAGCATTTTATTGTTGGAGTCATTCCGCCAATAAGCACCGGACTGCTGGGTCAGCTTGAAGGCCTTTAACGCCTTGGTGTAACAGAGATGCGGGCCAGTACACATGTCAATGTAATCTCCCTGTTGGAAGAAGGAAATTTCTGCATCTTCCGGCAGATCATCAATGTGTTCCAGCTTGTATTTTTCATGACGTTCTTCCATCAGCTTTTTGGCTTCTTCCCGTGGCAGGATGAACGGCTTGAATTTCAGATTGGCTTTTACAATCTTCTTCATTTCTTTTTCAATGGCATCCAGATCTTCGTCTGTCAGCTTGACATCCCCCAGATCTACGTCATAGAAAAAGCCGCGTTCCGTAGCCGGTCCGAAGGCAAAGTCTGCCTGCGGCCAAAGATGTTGAATGGCCTGCGCCATAATATGAGCTGCGGAATGGCGAATTACCTGCTGTGCCTGTTCTTCAGTAGCTTCGGAAACTACGCCATGCTTGTCAATGATTTTCATAGAGCTAAACCCTTCCTTACGGACTCTGTCCTTGCAATTCCTGTAAATTCTACACCGCAAAAAAAACAAAGTCAACTATCTCACTGATGCTCGTTTTTCCGCATTCCGAAGCGCAAAATCAGGAATCCGATTAAGCCGGTACCGGCAGCAAGGAAGAGTGGCAAAATTACCGTCTCATCGGCAGTAGAAACCTCCTGTGGTTGTGTTGCCGATTGCGTTGTACTTGGTTGCGGAACAGTTGTGGTTTGCGTGGTTGGCACTTCCGGAACAGGTTGATTTTGAGCTTCTAAGGAAATAAGCTGTCCATCCTCTGTTACAGAAAACAGCAAATCTTCTTCCAAAGGAAGATAGCCCTCCGGGGCCTCCGCCTCCCGGAAGAAATAAGAACCAAAAGGCAGGTTTTCTACCGTAATCGTCCCGGTTTCATCGGTTACATAGCGTTCTAATGGGGTTTGCGTTTCCTCTGCATATAAATCAAAAGCCACGCCTGGCAAGGCGTCTCCGGTAACAGCATCTGTTTTCTGCAGCACAACTGTTCCGGATTTCACCTGATTGTGGAACTGAACCGTTTCCGTTGTGTTATTTCCTACAAAAACGGTTTGTGCCGTAACAGCAATATACTGTTCTCCCATAGTACCTTCCGTTACCGTGTATTCACCGGAAGGGATATCCGTCAGTTCAGCCACACCGCTTTCATCTGTTTCCAATTCATAGGTTTCCCCTTGTCCGGTCACCGTAAAGTGGATTCCGGAAATGGCGCCGTCCGAAGCAGTCTTTTCTACCCGGAGATTCCCGGCGGCGGTGCGGACGGAGGCGCGGGTTGCAACAGCACTAGACTGCTGTCCTACAATGGTGGCCTGGCCGGTCCCATTTGGTGCCAACGCCAGCAGGGCCTGGGAACTCAGGACAGGTAGTTTTCTGGTCAGTTGCAGACCCGCGC
>CAVCCW010000032.1:0-18744 GCA_963600825.1 Bacteroidaceae bacterium
TCCAAAAGAGCATCCGGGCGCCATTCAGCTGTTTGGTTATGACCCCGCCACGCTTGGCCTGGCCGCCGAAAAAGCCATGGCCTTCGGTCCGGATATGATAGACATTAATATGGGCTGCCCGGCCCCCAAAATTGTCGGCAATGGCAGCGGCTCCACCCTGCTTAAAAATTTGCCGCTGGCCCAGGAAATTGCCGAAACCGTGGTCAAATCCGTACCGGTTCCGGTTACCTGTAAAATCCGAACCGGTTGGGATTCTGACCACCTGGTCTGCGTTGAACTGGCCAAGCGGCTGGAAGATGCAGGGGTGGCCGCCATTACCGTGCACGGCCGTACCCGGGAGCAAATGTACGCCCCGCCGGTAGATTATGAATCCATCCGGCAGGTCAAGGCCGCCGTTTCCATTCCCGTCATTGGGAACGGAGACGTAACGGACGGGCCTTCCGCTGCCAAAATGTTAGAGTTAACCGGCGTGGACGCCATTGCGGTCGGCCGCGGCGCCCAGGGACGCCCCTGGGTGTTCCAGCAAGTCAATGCGTTTCTGACGCAGGAACGCATTCTACCGGAGCCGCCTGCTTCCGAGCGCATGCGCGTCTTATTAAAGCACGTAGCCCTTCTGGTAGAATACAAAGGGGAAAAAGTCGGCATGCGAGAAGCCCGCAAGCACGCGGCCTGGTACATCCGGGGCGTCCGCGGCGCAGCGCAGTACCGCAACGCCATTGGCAAGCTTTCCACCTATGACGAACTTGCTGAACTGGCCTACCGCGTTACCCAAGCCGAAAATACTCTGTGATAAGAAAAAAAGAATTCTATATAAGGCATCATTAAAAGAGGGTGTGATTCTGCTGTGAAGCAGAACCACGCCCTCTTTTTTGAACGTATTTGCTGAAACAAAAGTTACGCCGGCATTACCCCTCGTACTGGAAACCGGTCTGGATGGCTTTCAGGTTGATGTCAAAAAGATTTGCTTTCCGTGCGGAAATAACTTTGTGAAGGGCATCTTCCAGATGTTCGTGGGAGATTCCTTCGCACTCTTTCATAACCTTACCCATCATAACCATATTGGCAAGCGTAGGAGCACCCATGTCATTGGCCAGCTTGGTGGCAGGAACATAGTAGACGGTAACATCATCCCGCTCCACCTTCTTTTCAATCAGGGTAGAGTCCACAAAGATGGTGCCACCGGGAACAACAGAATCCTCATACTTGACCAAAGACGGCAGATTCAAAACAATCAGCACATCCGGCTTAGAAACAATGGGAGAACCTACCGGTTCATCCGAAAGGATGACAGAGCAGTTGGCGGTACCGCCACGCATTTCCGGGCCATAGGACGGGAGCCAGCTAAGCTGCTTGTCTTCCATCAGGCCTTTGTAAGCCAAAAATTTACCGGCGAAGAGAACGCCCTGACCACCGAATCCGGCAATAAGCATATTGGTTGTCATTGTTTAGTCCTCCTTTGCACTTCTGTCTTTGTAAACACCAAGCGGATAATACGGAATCATATCTGTATCAATCCATTCCAGTGCCTTCTGCGGTGTCATACCCCAGTTGGTCGGACAAGAGGAAATGACTTCTACCAAAGAGAAGCCCTTCCCTTCCACCTGATTCTGAAAAGCCTTTTTAATGGCTTTCTTGGCTTCTTTTACATTCTTAACATTGTTAACAGCAACACGGGCAATATATTCCGGGCCATCCAGGGACGCCAGCATTTCAGCTACACGAACCGGGTACCCCTGGGTCTTAATATCACGGCCATACGGAGAAGTCTGGGTAACCTGTCCCGGCAAAGAAGTCGGGGCCATTTGGCCGCCGGTCATTCCGTAAATAGCGTTATTAACAAAGATAACCGTAATATTTTCATTGCGGTTAGCGGTGTGAACCGTTTCGCACATACCGATAGAAGCTAAATCGCCGTCCCCCTGATAGGTAAAGATGACGTTGTCCGGAAGTGCACGTTTCAGGCCGGTGGCAACTGCCGGTGCACGACCATGGGCAGCCTCGACCATGTCACAGTTAAAGTAATTGTAGGCCATTACTGCACAGCCAACCGGTGCAATTCCAATGGTCTTTCCTTCAATTTCAAGCTCGTCAATGGCTTCTGCCACCAGGCGATGGATAATACCGTGCGTACATCCCGGGCAATAGTGGAGTTCAGCATCTGTCAGAGCATGTGGTTTTTCAAATACAACAGCCATTAGTCGTTACCTCCTTCCAGGTTCTGAACACAGGCAATGACTTCTTCCGGAGAAGGAATCATGCCGCCGACACGGTTGCAAAGCACAACCGGCTTTTTGCAGTTCTCTGCAAGTTTAATGTCTTCAATCATCTGGCCCATGGAAAGTTCCACGGAGACAAAGGCTTTTACGTGTTCCGCCGCAGCTGCAATGGCTTTTTTCGGGAACGGCCAAATGGTAATTGGACGAATCATGCCTACCTTAACACCCTGCTTACGCAGTTCGTTAACGGCATTCTTAGAAACACGGGCAGCAATACCAAAGGCAACAATGCAGTAATCCGCATCATCCATGAGGTAAGATTCGTAGCGCACTTCGTTTTCCTCAATCTGGCGGTACGTTTCAAAGCGCTCCCGGTTCTTCTGTTCCAACTCTTCCGGTTTCAGATACAAAGAGTTGACAATATTCGGTTTCCGCTTTCCTTCTGTACCGGTAACAGCCCAAGGCTTATCAATCTTATTTACATGCTCTTCCGGAAGGATAACCGGTTCCATCATCTGGCCCATGGTTCCATCAGCAAGCAGCATGGAGGGAACGCGATACTTATCTGCCAGATCAAAAGCAAGTTCGGTCATGTCAGCCATTTCCTGAACAGAGGCCGGAGTCAGAACAATCAGGTGATAGTCCCCATGTCCGCCGCCCTTACAGGCCTGGAAGTAATCGGACTGGGACGGCTGAATGCCGCCAAGGCCCGGGCCGCCGCGCTGTACATTAACAATCAGCGCCGGCAGATCAGAACCGGCAAGGTAGGAAATGCCTTCCTGCTTCAGGGAAACCCCCGGAGAAGAAGAGGACGTCATGACACGGAAGCCGGCGGAAGAAACGCCGTAAACCATGTTAATTGCGGCAATTTCAGACTCCGCCTGAAGGAAGGTTCCGCCAATCTTTGGCATTCTTTTTGCCATGTAAGCGGCCAACTCCGTCTGCGGG
This sequence comes from Bacteroidaceae bacterium, assembly GCA_963600825.1. Lineage (GTDB taxonomy): Bacteria > Bacillota > Clostridia > Oscillospirales > Acutalibacteraceae > RUG420. The sequence goes on from CAVCCW010000032.1 coordinate 3,165, forward strand.
GTAATCGGATATCCAAAATAGTGTCGGCAACCGGCGCGAATTGCAGCTTCTGCAATGGCCTCATTGCCTTTCATTAAAACTTTTTCTGCCATTTCCCACACCTCACTTTTCAACTTTGATAACACAATCAGGGCACATAGTTGCGCAGAACGCACAGCCGATGCAGGCACTCTGGTCGGTAATTTCCGCCGGCGAGTGTCCCTTCTTGTTAATCTTGTCTTTGGCAATGACGATAATGTGTTTCGGGCAGGCATCTACGCACAGCCCACAACCTTTACAGATATCTGTGTGAAAGGTAACCTTTGGCATTGAAAACACTCCTTCTTAGTCTGTTGCTCTTTTTTGAAGATGGAGCGGAAACAGGTTTTCTACTTTCCCCTCCAAGTCTTTTACCAGTTTTTGGTCTGCGGAAGTCCAGCAAACCGGCAGGCCGGACAATTCTGCCAGGCGAGTCAGTTCTCCTGTGGAACTCAGCAGCGTTTCTGCCGTTGTGTCACAGCCCAGATTGGAATTATTAATAATTCCCGTAAAGGACAGGTGGCTGGCGGCTTCAATTTCCCGCAGGAACACAAGGGCATCTTCTGCCGTGCGCGTCAGCGGTCGGAAGAAATTGACAACAAAGAACAAGTCAAAGTTGTTTTCTTCCAGAAGATATGGTGCGTAACGCCCCAACGCGAAGGCACCGTCTTCGTCTCCGCCGATGTCCAGAACGGCATAACGGTCGGTCCGTTGGACCAGACCGTAGACCTGACTGGGAACGGAGGGAAGATCTACGTTGCTGTTGGCAAACGGCAGGGAAATAACATCAATGCCGGCAGCCTTCAGTTCGTCTTCGCTATCTTTAGTGCGAAAATACGGATTGACAATGTCCAAATCCGCAATGGCCACAGGAAGGCCCTGTTCCTTCAAGAAGAAGGCATAATTGACAGCAAGGTTGGTTTTACCGCTGCCAAAGTGCCCGCAAAAGAGGGATACTCGTTTCATCCTGTACTCCTTTTTATTATAGTTCATTGCGTTTGATTTTGCCGGAGAAGGTCTTTGGAAGCTCGTCCCGGAAGACTACCAAACGCGGATATTTATAGGGTGCTGTATGTTCTTTGACGTATTGCTGAATTTCTTTCTTCAGTTCTTCCGTCGGCTCCGTTCCCTTGGTCAGGACAACGGAAGCCTTGACGATCTGTCCGCGGACCTCATCCGGCGCCGCGGAAACACCGCATTCCAAAACATACGGCAATTCCATGATAACACTTTCAATTTCAAATGGCCCGATACGGTATCCGGAGGATTTAATAACATCATCTACCCGGCCGACATACCAGTAATACCCATCTTCGTCCCGCCAGGCGGTGTCTCCGGTGTGGTAGTAACCGTCATGCCATACTTCTGCGGTCTTCTCCGGGTCCTTGTAATATCCCATAAACAGACCGTTTGGTACACCGTTCTGAACATTAACGCAAATTTCACCGACTTCACCGTCCGGTGTCTGTTTCCCGTCGGCGTCCAGCAGCTGTACATTGTAAATCGGGGCCGGCTTTCCCATAGATCCGATCTTATGACGAGAACCGGTCAGGTTGCCGATAATCATAGTGGATTCGGTCTGTCCAAAGCCCTCTACAATCTGCAGTCCGGTCAGCTTTTCAAACTGGCGGTAAACCTCCGGGTTAAGGGCTTCGCCGGCTGTCGTCATATGCTGTACCGATGAGAAATCATACTTGGAAATGTCCTGCTTTACCATCATGCGCAACATGGTCGGTGGGGCACAGAACGTCGTAATCTGATACTTGGCAAACATTGGCAAAATGTCTGCCGCGTCAAAGCGGTCAAAGTCGTAAACAAATGTGGCTGCTTCACAAAGCCATTGGCCGTACAGTTTTCCCCACATGGCTTTAGCCCAACCGGTATCGGAAATGGTAAAGTGCAATCCGTTCGGGTCTACATTATGCCAGTACTTTGCGGTGTGGAAGTGTCCCAGAGCATACTTATAATTATGCAGAACCATCTTCGGATAGCCGGATGTGCCGGACGTAAAGAACATCAGCATGCCGTCGTCTCCGCCCGGCGCCTCTTTTGTGCGCGGGTAGCGGGAAGAAAAGCGCGGGAATTCTTCATCAAAGCTTCTCCAACCTTCCCGCTCCCCATTCACCAGTAACTTCAATGTTACACTTGGGCAAGTTTTGCAGGCTTCGTCAATTTCCGCCGGGCAGTTGTCATCGGCCGTGCTGATGACAGCCTTTACGTCCGCACTTTGGAAACGATAGGTAAAGTCATGTACCTGCAACTGGGATGTTGCCGGAATGGCAATGGCGCCAATCTTATTCAAGCCCAGCATAGCAAACCAGAACTGATAATGACGTTTCAGAATCAGCATGACCTTGTCTCCCTTTTGAATGCCAAGGGAACGGAAATAGTTGGCACAGCGGCTGGACTGCTTGCTCATGTCTGAGAAGCTGAATCGCCGCTCTGTCTTGTCTTTGCTGACATGCAGCATAGCCAGTTTTTCCGGGTTGCGCTTAGCCAATTCATCTACCAGGTCAAACGCAAAGTTGAAGTGCTCTGTATTCTTGAAGCGGATGCTGAGGGGCTTGCCTTTTTCGTTTTCTTCCACATCTATGTACTTATGATAAATGCGGTCCTGATCTTCCTCCCAGGCGGGTCGTTTTCTCTGCTGATCCGGCAGAAGCGGAATGGGCTCCAGCTCCGGAATTGCTTCCCCGGTGGGGTTCAGAACAATGGCGTAAAATTCACAGTCTTCGCCATTTACGGCAATCATGCCGTGGGGTGTGCCGGAGTTCAGATAAATGCTGTCTCCGGGACCAAGCGTGGTCTTTTGTTCCCCTACCTGTACCAACAAATAACCGCTGATGACAATGTCCAGCTCCTGCCCTTCGTGGGTAGTCAGTTCTATTTCCCGGTTTTGTGCCAGCGGATCATACTTACTTCTAACGTACAACGGTTCCGCAATCCGGTTGCGGAAAGCATAGGCCAGGTTATAGTAAGTCATGCCGTGAGCATTGGAAATTTCCGGACCCTCTCCTGCCCTGGTTACGGTAAAGGATTTCAGATTTGGAGAATGTCCCTCAATAATGTCGGTAACATCTACGTCCAATGCAGTAGCGCAGCGATACAAAAAAGCAAATGTCAAATCTGCAGTACCGCTTTCGCAGGCAACATATTCCTCCACGGGGACATCTGCCTTCACTGCCATTTCGTACGTTGTCAGGCCTTGTATTTCCCGCAGCTCTTTGATGCGGCTGGCCATCTCTTTAATTTTGTAATCCAGTCCAATCATTTGTGCCATTCTGCATGCTCCTTTTCTTTTGGGACAAAAGAAAAGCTCGTCCCAAAGTTGATTACTTTGAGACGAGCGAAAACACAAATGGTTTGCACCCGCGGTACCACTCAAATTGCGTCCAAAGACACCACTCAGGCTCTAACAAGCCGTATGCATTAACGCAGCAGTCACGGGAAGGTTCTACTTGGGGAAGCCCTTTCTTCCTTCCGGCTCAGAAGCTACAGCTTTGGGTAACAGTTCCGTCCGTTTTCACCAACCACGGACTCTCTTAGTGGCTTGCTTTACCTAAGCACTCTTCGTCAAAGCCTTTATTTGGCACCATTGTAATCTCCTTATGGGTATTTGTCAATGAAAAAAACGGCGCATTTTTTGCACTTTTTTACAGCTTATTCCGCTGAATTTTACCGCTGGTTGTCTTCGGCAGTTCATCACGGAAGACCACAATTCTCGGGTATTTATAAGGAGCGGTATGTTGCTTTACATAGGTCTGAATTTCTTTCTTCAGCTCTTCCGTTGGTTCCGTACCCTTGGTCAGCACAATAGAGGCCTTTACAACCTGTCCTCTGACTTCATCCGGGGCTGCGGAAACGCCGCATTCCAGAACATATGGCAGTTCCATGATAACGGATTCAATTTCAAATGGCCCAATGCGGTAGCCGGAAGACTTGATGATGTCATCTACCCGACCAACGTACCAGAAGTAACCGTCTTCGTCCTTCCAAGCGGTGTCACCGGTGTGGTAATAACCGTTGCGCATACACTTGGATGTCATTTCTTCATCGCGGTAATATTCCTTGAATAGGCCAATCGGTTTTCCTTCATCAATCCGAATAACAATTTCTCCGGTTTTACCAATGGATACCGGCTGGTCGTCCGGATCTACTACTTCAATCTGGTACTGCGGAGATGCCTGGCCCATGGAACCCAGCTTCACCGGCATACCGCCAAAGTTGGCAACCGTCAGGGTTGTTTCCGTCTGGCCAAAGCCTTCCATAATTTCCAGACCCGTCAGTTTTTCAAACTGCTTGGCAACTTCAGGATTCAGTGCCTCGCCCGCGGTGGTCATATGACGAACACTGGACAGATCAAAGCGGCTGAGGTCTTCCTTGATCATCATGCGCAGCATGGTTGGCGGTGCACAGAACGTGGTAATCTGATATTTTGCAAATAACGGCAGGATGTCAGAGGCATCAAAGCGGTCAAAGTCATAGACAAAGACGGCGCCTTCGCACATCCACTGGCCATACAGTTTGCCCCAAAGGGACTTGCCCCAGCCGGTGTCGGAAATAGTAAAGTGCAGGCCATCCTTTTCACAGCAGTGCCAGTACTTGGCGGTCAGGAAATGGCCCAGCGGATAGGTATGGGAATGTTCCACCATCTTCGGGTCACCGGTGGTGCCGGAAGAGAAGAACATGAGTGCGGTGTCATCGCCACCCGGGGCATCTGCCGGACGCGGGAAGCGGCTGGAGAAGATGTAATATTCTTTATTGAAGTCGTGCCAGCCTTCGCGCTGACCATTTACCATTACTTTGATTTCTACGCTCGGGCAGGATGCAGCAGCTGCATCGGCCAGTTCTGCGGTGTCGCCGTCGGCGGTGCAGACAATGGCTTTGATACCGGCCGCTTTGAAGCGATATTCAAAATCGTGTTGTTTCAGAAGGAAGGTAGCCGGAATGGCAACAGCGCCCAGTTTATGCAGGGCAATAATGGCAAACCAGAACTGATAATGCCGTTTCAGAACCAGCATGACCTTGTCACCGTGGCCGATGCCAAGAGATTTAAAGTAGTTTGCTACACGGTTGGATTCCTTTTCAATATCCTGGAACGTGAACCGGCGTTCCACCTTGTTCTTGTCCAAGTGAACCATAGCCAGCTTTTCCGGATATTTGTGGGCAATGCGGTCTACCACATCATAGCCGAAATTGAAATGCTCGGTGTTTTTGAATTCTACTTTGGTTGGAGCTCCCATGTCATTAGCTTCCACGGAAACATACTCTTCTACCAGCAAATCTTCGTCTGCATGAACTTCCCGAACGCTTTCCCGCAGTCCACTGTCTTTGCGGTCTTCGCCCGGCAATACCACAGCAAGGAAGGTGCAGTCCGCGCCGTCCACGGCAATCATTCCGTGCGGCGTAGAGGAATTGTAGTAAATGCTGTCCCCTTCGTGGAGCAGCTCCTGATTCTTGCCAACCTGTACCAGCAGGGAGCCCTTCAGAACCAGGTCAAATTCCTGGCCGGCATGTCTGGTCAAATGAATGGGCTTGTGCTGCAGCTCTTCGGAATAGTCATAGGTAACCCAATACGGTTCGGCAATCTTATTGCGAAACCGCGGAGCCATATCCATAATGCTGATGCCGTCTTCCTTGGCGGTCTGATGTGCGTGGCCGGCGCGGGTCACGTTATAGGAAGACAGCCGGGCGGAATGTCCTTCCAGCAGTTCCATCATTTCAATACCGAAAGCCAGTGCACATTTATGTACAAAGGTGAACGGGAAATCCGCTTTGCCGCTTTCATACTGGCGATACAGCTCTACTGATACTTCCGTCTTCTGCGCCATTTCCTCTTCAGAATAGCCGAGAACGTCTCGCATTTCCTTAATTCGCAGGGCAATATCCAGTAACTGATTTTCTGCGTTCGTTTTTGCGGTGTCCATGTAAACACTCCTCCTTCAAAGAAAAAAAAGTCTCGTCTCAAAGTTTCCTTTGAGACGAGACTGAAAAAACTATTTCAGTACCCGCGGTACCACTCAAATTGCGTCCTAAGACGCCACTCAGGCTCTAACAAGCCGTATGCATTAACGCAGCAATCACGAGAAGTGTCTACTTAGGCTTTGCCTGTTCGGGCTTCCAGCTCAGAAGGGATACGCAAAATGTCTTTCACTACCGGGATTCCAGCATCCCCGGCTCTCTGAAAGCTACCTGACATCTGCAGTCTTCGTCACAGCTTTTATATTTATTCAATTCATGTTGCATTTTAACGCAGTAGAAAAACAGTGTCAAGAAAAACTTTTTTCTTTCCGCCTTACTGAATACCCAGCTTTTCTTCCGTGGTTTCCTTCATCTTATACTTCAGGATTTTACCTGCTGCATTCATCGGGAATTCTTTCACGAACATGAAATAACGGGGCACCTTGTGGGTTGCCATGGAAGCCATGCCATACGCACGCATTTCTTCTTCTGTCAGTGTTTCCCCATCCATTGGGATAATCCATGCGCAGGCCTCTTCGCCATACTTTTCATCCTTTACGCCGACAACCTGGCAGTCCTTTACCTTCGGGTTGGTCAGATAAAATTCTTCAATTTCCCGCGGATAAAGGTTTTCTCCTCCACGGATAATCATATCTTTCAGTCGACCGGTCACTTTATAATATCCGTCCGGTGTGCGGCAGCAGAGATCTCCTGTGTGCAGCCAGCCATCGGCGTCAACCGTGTTAGCGGTTTCCGTTGGCATCTTATAGTAACCCTTCATGATATTGTATCCGCGAACCACAAATTCACCGTTTTCTCCATCCGGCAGGTCCTCCCCGGTCTCCGGGTCAATAATCTTACATTCCATTCCCGGGAAAGCAGAGCCGACGGTCTCAACGCGGTGATCTTCGTCTTCATTGACCTCACCCATAGTGCAGCCCGGTGAGGATTCTGTCTGGCCGTACACAGATACAATCTCCGTCATATTCATTTCCCGTGCTGCCTGCCGCATCAGATCCGGCGGACAGTTAGACCCGGCCATAATGCCGGTCCGCATATAACTGAAGTCCGTCTTAGCAAAGTCTTCGTGGTGGAACATGGCGATAAACATCGTCGGCACCCCGTTGAAGCAGGTAATCTTTTCCTGGTTAATACAGGCAAGACTGGACTTCGGGGAAAAATACGGCATCGGGCAAAGGGTGCCCCCGTGGGTCATCATGGAGGTCATGGAAAGTACCATGCCGAAGCAGTGGAACATAGGTACCTGAATCATCATCCTGTCTGCCGTGGACAAGTCCATCCGGTCACCAATGGTCTTCCCGTCGTTGATAATGTTGGAATGCGTCAGCATGACACCCTTCGGGAAGCCTGTGGTGCCGGATGTGTATTGCATGTTGCATACATCGCCCGATTTTACCAGAGATGCCATGCGGTTCACTTCTGTTTGCGGCACTGTGTCGGCAAGGTCAAAGAGTTCATCCCAGCTGTAACAGCCATCCATATGGAAGCCGACGGAAACAATGTTGCGCAGGAACGGCAGGTTCTTGGAGTAAAGCGGACGGCTCTTCGGTTTTCCTTTCAATTCCGGGCAAAGTTCTTCCATGATATCCTTGTAGGAAATGCCCTTGCAGTCTTCAATCATAACCAGGGTATGGGTGTCGGACTGACGGAGCAGGTATTCAATTTCGCTGATTTTGTAAGCCGTATTGACGGTAACCAGAACCGCACCAATCTTGGTGGTTGCCCAGAAGGTCAAGAACCACGCAGGTACGTTGGTTGCCCAGATGGCTACATGGTGTCCCGGCTTTACGCCAAGGGCAATCAAAGCCCGGGCGATGCGGTTTACGTCGTGCCGGAACTGGCGATACGTTCTGGTGTAGTCCAGGGTGGTGTACTTGAAGGCATACTGATCCGGATAGGTTTCCGCCATGACGTCCAACACCTGTCCGAAGGTCAGATCCATCAGATCAAACTTTTTCCATGGGAAGGTGCCGGTGTGGCTGCGGTTGTATTCCAGTGCTGTGGTGGTGGCTTTGTCGGCATCCATACTGGAAATGAAGTTGCTGAAATGGGTCAGAACAATATCCGCATCTGAGATTTCATCGTTCCAATCTGCGGCAACAAAGCCTTCATAATTCAGGGATTGCAGTGCTTTCACAAACAGGTCAACCGGCAAATCTCCTTCACCGAGTAAGCAGTTGGTGGTGCCGAAGCGATCCCCCAAACGAACGTATCCGATATAAGCCCCAAGGGTCTTAATGGTGGTTTCAGCGGTTTCCCCGGCATCAAAATAGGTAGCACGGGTATTCCAGGCAGCACCGAATGCGGTAGACGCAAAATAGTTGATCAGTTCCAGCACCTTTTCGGTGTGGGCAAGTGGGCCGGTGGTTTCAAGTAAAAGCGCAATTTTCCCCTGTTCCGCAGCGGCAATAGCGTTTTCCATTTTCGGAAGAATTTTGTCCCCCGGAACCATGGTATCCATATGGAAAATTACCTGCTCTGCGCCACAGGCTCTGGCAAACTCCACATATTGGCAGAGCAGTCGTTCTGTGGCCTCTTCAGATTCCAGAGCCACAGGACAGGTCAACGCGGCAATACTCATGTCCCGGTTGGTCAGCTTTCGGCGACCATCCGCAGTTTTGCCACTGCGGAAAATGCTGTCCGGGTGCTGTTTTTGTTCCGCCAACGCATCATAAATTTCAAATCCGGCATAGCCGTAATCATCGGCAAAGCGGCAGAGATCAATAAATCTGGCCCGCTCTACATTTCGTGTTGAAAATACCAGTTTCATTTCAGATCTCCTCGTCGTAGGTAATCTTGTTCATAGCGTTCACGTAGGAACGGATAGAAGAAGAAATAATGTCATTAGAGGTTCCGTTTCCGGAATACAGCTTGCCGTTACTGCGTAATTTTACAAGACAGGAGCCAAGTGCTTCCTTACCTTCAGTAACAGCGGCAATTTGGAAGTCGTCCAGTTCGTAGTGGTATCCGACTGCATCTTCAATGGCGCGGAATATGGTATCAATCGGGCCATCACCGGTAGCCATTCCCTCCAGAATATGATTGTCCCGCACCAGTACAATATGGGCAATGGTTGGCGCCAGGTTAGAACTGGTCAGAGTATAACTTTTAATATGATAGGTTGCCGGAACCTGAAGTGCTTCAGAAGCAATAATGGCCTCCAGCTCTTTTCCGCCGACAGAGCTCTTTCTTTCGCAGAAATGGTGCATCCGCTCATAAACGTTGCCGATATCCTCCGCAGACAGATCATAGCCCAGCTTCTGAACGGCCTCCTGTACATCTGTTTGCGTGCTGTCAGAATCCAGGATAATATCTCCGCCCATGGTGCTGTTGTCCGCCTGTTGGAAGTCATCCCGCTGCAATTTCTTGGTCATCTGCTTAATGTCCGTACGTAGTTCGGTCAGCTTCAGATTGGATTCTATGCCAAGACTGTCTCCCTTTACTTTCAGGACGTTGGCAAAATCTGCAGTAGAAAGGACGCTGGTTCCGACAGCGGCCGTTTTAACGCCATCCGCACCGGCATCCAAAGCAGCAAAGGCATTTGCATTTGCCATATTCATGCTGTCATTGACTTCCACAAACAGCTTTATGTCACAGCCTTTTTTAAAGTCAGACACCAGCTTGGCAAAGTCTTCCGGCATGGCAATACCGGCATCATCGCAAAGGGTCATGGCACAGGCACCGGCCTCTTTCACCGCGTTACCAAGGGCAATCAGGAAACTGATATCTGCGCGGGTTGCATCCGTTGCTACGAATTGCACGTGCTGGCAGTATTTTCTGCATTCTGCCACCATGGCAACCGCCTTTTCCTTCATTTTTGCCTCTTTCAGGTGGTATTGGTATTCCATGGTTACGGTAGACGTCGGGAAGCTGACTACCAGGCACGGTTTTGCTGCATCCTGAATGGCTTCCCACGCTGTCTTCACGCCTTCTATTTCTGCGCCAACCGGCAGGCAGACAGCGCTGTTTTTCACGGTTGCAGCAATAGTTTTATAAATAATACTGTCTTCCTTTTCCTTTTTGATGGCAGCCAGTTCCAAGGCATCAGCTCCAAACTCATCAATGCATGCGGCAATAGCAGTCTTTTCCCGGAACAGTAGCGGTACCTTCCGCTCCTCTGCCAGTTTACGTAACGTAATATCAGATACAAAGATTTTTTTCATTGCTTTACTCCTTGTTACAAAATACAAATGAATAAAAAAATAATCCCGCAGAAATGTTTCCATTTTCTGCGGGATGACTAACAAATGTTAACCACGGTACCACCCGTATTGCAGCGTATGGCTGCCACTCAGCAGGGTTCTGTCAAACCCTTGGCCTGTAACGGGCCCACCCGTAGTCCCCTATGATTTCAAGGACTCTGCTCCGGTACGAGACAGCCCAAAAAGGATTCTTTACCGCCTTCCAGCAACGCGGCTCTCTGTGAAAGTTAGCCTTTCGAACTTAATACCCTCTTCGCATTTATTGATATGTATCTTACCGATTTTCAGCCTCTTCGTCAACACTTTTTTATATGTTAAACAGACAGCATCCGTTTTCCGTGCACTGATGAACCAGTTTCTGTGCATCCATGCCCTTTTGTTCGGCAATGACTTTGGCAACTTCGGCAATGTAGTCAGATTGGTTTCGCTTTCCGCGGAAGGGAACCGGGGCCATATAAGGACAATCCGTTTCTAACAGCAGGCGATCCAGCGGCACTTCCTTTGCAACTGCCAACGGTTTCTTAGCACCCTTAAAAGTAACGGCGCCGCCAAGGCCAATGTACATGCCCAGTTTCAAAATTTCCTGCAAAAATTCCACGGAGCCGCTGAAGCAATGCATAACGCCCTTCGGGCGGTATTTTTGCAGCAGCGTCAGGCAGTCCTGATGGGCATCCCGGTCATGAATGACAACGGGCATGTCCAGATCCTTGGCCAGCGCCAATTGGCGCCCCAGCAAATCCAGTTGCGTTTCTTTGGGTGGATTTTCAGCCCAGTGATAGTCTAGGCCGATTTCCCCAACCGCAACCGCCTTTGGCTCCTTTTCCAGGAATTCTGCAATTAAGTCTAAGTCCCCTTTGCGTTCGTCCCCGGCTTGCTCCGGGTGGTAACCCATGGCAGCATAAACATAATCATACTTTTTGGCCAGTTCTAACGAGTGCACGGAGCTGACCAGGTCTGTGCCCTGGGTCAGCACCAGAGACACGCCGTTCTCGGGAAGAACAGAACCAAGCAGTTCATCCCTGTCAGCATCAAAGGCTTCGTCATCATAATGTGCATGGGTATCAAAAATGTTTGTTAACATAAGTACTCCTGTGTAAAAGTAAGGGGCGCATCCTAGATGCGCCCCTAAACAGTATTTAGCGGAAGGTTGCGCCGGTGGGGAAATCATCTACAAAGAGAACCTTAACATCCTTTTCACCGACGTCAGCAGCAATAATCATACCCTGCGACTCTACACCACAAAGGGTGGCCGGCTTCAGGTTTGCCACAATAACAACCTTATGTCCAATCAGGTCTTCCGGCTGATACCACGGTGCAATACCGGAAGCTACTACGCGTCCTCCCTGGCCGTCGTCCAGTGTCAGCTTTAACAGCTTCTTGGCACGTTTAATCGGTTCGCAGTCTTTAATTTCGGCAACGCGCAATTCTACTTTAGAGAAATCGTCAATGCCAATCTGGGCTACGCCTTCCAGCTCCGCCTTGACTTTGGCATTGTTGGCTTCCTCTGCAGCCTGCACTTCCTTTTGACGAGCGGAAATCTTTTCAAACATTTCCTCTTTGTCAATCCGCGCAAAGAGCGGCTTGGCCTGGCCTACTTTACGGCCGGATTCCAAACCACCAAAGTGAGCAAGCGTATCGTATCCGTCTTTGCCCAGGTTGGCCTGTGCAAAGATGGCGGCAGACGTATCCGGGCAGAATGGTTTCAGCATGATGGCCAGATAACGGATGGCTTCCAGCAGGTTGTAAAGTACCGTGCCAAGCCGCTCCTTTTGCGCCGGATCTTTGGCCAGCGCCCAAGGCTCCGTTTCGTCTATATATTTGTTAGCACGCTTTGCAATGCTAAGAACAGCTTCCACAGCATCTGCAATTTTATAACCGGCAAAGCACTCGTCCACTTTGGAAACGGCAGCCAGGCATGCGCTGGCCAGGTCTTCGTCCACCGGCGCTTTCACCGTTGGTGCCTGAATAATACCGTCAAAGTACTTGTTGGTCATGGCAATGGTTCTGTTTACCAGGTTGCCAATGGTGTTTGCCAGATCCGAATTGTAGCGTTCAATCATGGTTTCATAGGTAATGGAACCATCAGATGCGTGCGGCATTTCGGAAAGCAGATAATAACGGGTGGCATCCACACCGAAGAGAGTGGTCAGGTCATCCGCATAAATAACATTACCTTTGGACTTGGACATCTTGTCTTCTCCAAACAGAAGCCACGGATGACCAAAGACCTGCTTCGGCAGTGGCTGACCCAGTGCCATCAGCATAATTGGCCAGTAAATAGTATGGAAGCGGACAATGTCCTTTCCAATAATGTGCACATCTGCCGGCCAGTATTTGCTATACAGCTCTCCGGATCCTTCCGGATCATAACCCAGAGCCGTAATATAGTTGCTTAATGCATCAATCCAAACGTAAATAACATGGTCTTCATCAAACGGAACCGGAATACCCCACTTAAAAGAGGTTCTGGAAACGCACAGGTCCTGCAGACCCGGTTTAATGAAGTTATTCAGCATTTCCTTTTTCCGTGCTTCCGGATAAATGAAGTTTTCATTGGATTCAATGTATTCTTCCAGCTGCTTCTGATACTTAGACAGCTTCAGGAAATAAGCTTCTTCCTTGGCAGGGTGAACTTCCCTGCCGCAGTCCGGGCACTTTCCGTCTACCAGCTGAGATTCCGTCCAGAACGATTCGCAAGGCGTGCAATACAAGCCTTCGTAATGTCCTTTGTAGATATCTCCCTGATCGTATAATTTCTTAAAAATATGCTGTACGGCTTTTTCATGATAGTCATCGGTGGTACGAATAAACTTGTCATAAGAGCAATTGAGTAAATCGCAGATGCCACGGATTTCTCCCGCCACCTTGTCTACATACTCCTTGCAGGTTACTCCCGCATTTTTGGCATAACCTTCAATTTTTTGGCCGTGTTCATCGGTTCCGGTCAGGAAGAATACGTCGTACCCCTGCATTCGCTTGTACCTCGCAATTGCGTCGGTCAAGACAATTTCATAAGAATTGCCGATATGTGGCTTACGAGAAGTGTAAGCAATGGCAGTGGTAATGTAGAATTTTCCTTTGTCCACAAAGATCCTTCCTTTCTTCAATATCCTAAACAGTTTAACACAAGCCCACCGTGCAAACAAGCCGATTCTACCAGCAAACATGACTCGCCGGCACTGCCTGCCCGGGGCCAGCAATAACTTGTCTTTTTCCCTGGCGATTCAGCTTACTTCCTTCCGGGGTCCCTTGCTTCCCCATAGCCTTTTTTCTTCCAGGGCCACTCCTGTTTCTGACTACGTGTAATTTTCCAAAAAGTCCAAATTTACACGTAGTCACATCAGCTAGGGCTGGACTACTGGAATTTCCAGCCAAATAAAGAAGCGGACCGCAGGCTGGAAAAAGCCAGTTAGCAGTCCGCTGTTTATGAAAGGTTAGTTTTCATTAAAATAGTTCATCAAGAATAGTGCACTTGATTGTCAAAATTAATCTTCGTCAAGGCCCATAAAGTGGATGGCAAGCAAGGTGATTGCGCCGAGGACGGCGCAAATAATGCTTAAAACCAGCCATGCAGTTTGTCCACCAACCAGAAGACCGATTAGGAATCCGGCAAGGACTAACATATATAAGCTGTATGCCCATTTGTGGTGTTCAGCAACCTGCGCTACCACGGCAGGCATCAGAAGCAGAGCGCCTACAATGCAGCCATTCGTCAAGGTGTTGACGGAAGCCACAATGGCAAAAAGCAATAAGGCCAGTAACAGATATCCGGCAGTTTCCTTGCGCAAATACGCCGGTCGGCGCTCTGCTGCTTCTGCCGCCTTCTGATCTTTCTTCTTTTCCTGTTGCTTCTTCCACTGTTTGCTCAGAAAGCTTTCTTCTTTTACTACGTAAGTTTTCTTCATAACAGTCCTTTCCTTATTCCGGGGTCCTTATTCTTCAGTCATGGCTCTGGTATAACGCTTAAAAAAGGTAACAGCCTGCTCCAACTGGTCTACCGGGCAGTGTTCATTGGTACTATGGGTAGTCAGCATCAGATTGATTGGTACACTAAACGGAGAAAAGCGATAAATATTTTCACATACCACTTCATAGTGCTCCGCATCCGTACCGGCAACCAACAGGTACGGTGCAATCAGGTTCTTCTTATCATACAGCTGTGCTGTTTTCTTCAGTGTTTGGTAGGCACGGGAGTCAGTCGGAGAAGTAATGGAAGCTTCCTTCCCTTTTACCAATTCAATCTTTGTGCCTTTTCCGCCCATGCATTTTTCTACGTGCTTTAAGACGTCATCCACTGTATCGCCCTGGATAATGCGGAAGTTAATGGTGCAATTGGCGGAAGTCGGCAATACGTTGGCTGCCGGCGAGCCTTCACACATAGTAACCGCATGTGTAGTGCGCACGAACGCTGCACCGGTAACATCTGCTGCCATAACCGTAGTCAACAGCTTTGGCGCTTTCAAAATCAATTTCGGGAATACGCCAAGGCCCAGCGGTAAAGCATCTGATAAAGCCAGCAGCAGACCGCGCAGCGTTTCCGTCATATGTGGCTCCATTGGGTTAGCTTCCAGGTTATGTACCTTGTCCGCCAACAAGCCAACCGCCGTGTGCTTCGGCGGGCGGGACGAATGGCCGCCGGTACCGTCTACGGTTACCTTAACATCGGCATATCCTTTTTCGGATACGCCGACGCCGCCAAAGGAGAAGCCAAGGCCCATTGGGCCCTTGACTGCCATCATGGCGCCGCCCTCGTCAATCAAGGAATCCAGGTGAACTCCGCGCTCTTTCAGCAACGCGGCCATGTCCCGCGCGCCGTTCGTGCTGCCGGCCACAATTTCTTCATTGTGGCCCAGCAACAGATATATGCCGCGTTTCGGAGTATATCCTTCTTCCAAAAGCAATTCCATTGCTTCCATCATACAAATTAAATGGTTCTTCATGTCAAGAGAACCGCGGCCCCAAATATACTTGCCGTCATTATATCCGGAGAACGGCGGATGCTCCCAGTCTTCTTCGGTACCCTCTGCAATGGGAACCACATCCTGGTGTCCCAAAAACGCAATCGGATCCAGGGATTCATCCGTCCCTTTCCAGTAGAACATCAGGCTGCCCTTGCCAACCTGCTCCAACGTCAGATTTTCATGAACCAGTGGGAAGTTTTCCTTTAAAAAGGCGTGGAACTCATCAAATTTGCTCCAATCCGTCTCCGATTCGTCTTCGTGGGAAACCGTGGCAATGGCAACCGCTCCGGACACCTTTCCGGCGATTCGCTTCACATCCACATGCTCAGACTTCTTATCTGTTTTCATAGTAAAAACCTCCTTGGGCGAACAATCAAAAACAGCTTTATCTTACTCCCCTTTTCCACCCTCGTCAAT
>CAVCCW010000033.1:0-18652 GCA_963600825.1 Bacteroidaceae bacterium
CCACACGAACTCCGCTTTTGTGTGGCAAATGAAGCATAATCCCAACATTTGCCACAAAAATTAGCAGCTGACTGCCACGCCCCAGCTGGGCCAGCACTTCACGTGTGGCAAACTTGGCTTTGCTACACCTGTTTGCCACACGAACTCCGCTTTTGTGTGGCAAATAAAGCATAATCCCAACATTTGCCACAAAAATTAGCTGCTGACTGCCACGCTCCAGCTGTGCCAGCACTTCACGTGTGGCAAACTTGGCTTTGCTACACCTGTTTGCCACACGAACTCCGCTTTTGTGTGGCAAATGAAGCATAATCCCAACATTTGCCACCAATGGATTTGCGTCCTAAGCAATATTATTTTCCTGGCGGAGCCCCGAATAGAAAAAGGAGAAAAGGCTTCCCGCAGTATATGCGGGAAGCCTTTTGAAATTAGAAATCCCCGCGTTTCAATGAACGCGGGGGTGTTGCAAGAGCAGGGGTGGTGCAAGAATGGCTGAAATACCGAGGACTGTGTGGATGATTGCGTTTTTTAGGCTTGTGGAAGACCGAATCGCCAGGGATAGGAATTTGTAAGATAGGGATTAGGATTGACTAGAAATGGACTCTGTGGGTTCGGATTCCGGGTGCTTGCTGTTTCTGCGGAAGATGAGGCGGAAAATCAAACGGATGAAGGGCCCGCAGTAGAACAGCTGGAAGCCGACGGCCATAGGGAAGTTAAGAACGAAGGCTTTAAGCCACAGGCCGAAGGTGGGATGATCCTGGAAAAGCAGGGTGGCAATCAGGCTCATAGATGGGCACATGATGCAGCAGATGCAGATGGAAATGGCAAAGGTGATGAATTGGGGCCGGTCAGTTGGTTTCATGAAGGTGAATGCCAGTCTTCGTGCCAGCTTTCCTACAATGAAAAGTTCCAAGAGGAAGGCAATGGGCCACATGATGGGAAGCTCTTTTACGGCAGCCAGGAAAGTGGCGCTGGTGACTTCGCCGGTGTTCTGTGCAACGTTGTAGACGACCATACCAAATACCATAAGGCCGCTCATCAGGAGGGTGAAAATAATGTCTTCAAATTTGTTTTTGGGCATAAAAAATCCGCCTTTCTGTGGGATAACAAACTGCATATGTGTTGTTTGTTATCGTCCGCAGGGCGGAAGTATCGTTTCCAATGTTTACCATATTTAGTTCGTGTTTTGCTTTTAGGAGTGTATCATAGGTGACACAAAAAAGCAAGAGAAATTAAGGTGCCTTCGGTTGACGAGAGGCGTACAATAAAATTGAATTTTGGTGAAGGAGGAATTCTGTATGAATCCTGTTTTAGATGCAATGAAAGAACGGAGAAGTATTCGGAAATTTAAGGCTGATCTTCCGGCTAAGGAAGATTTGGAGCAGATTATAGAAGCCGGATTATATGCGGCCAACGGCCGCGGGGAGCAGGCGGCAATCATTGTTGCCATCACCAATCCGGAACTGCGGGACAAACTGTCCGCCGTCAATTGCAAAATTGGCGGCTGGAAGCCGGAGTTTGACCCGTTTTACGGTGCACCGGCCATCCTACTGGTGTTGGCCCGTAAGGACTGGCCAACCCACGTGTATGATGGCAGCCTGGTCCTTGGCAACATGATGCTTGCCGCCGAATCCCTTGGCCTTGGCAGCATTTGGATTCACCGTGCCAAAGAAGAATTTGAAATGCCGGAATATCAGCAAATGCTGAAAGAACTTGGCATTGAAGGCGAATGGGAAGGCATTGGCCACTGTGCCGTCGGGTACATTGACGGGGAAGTGCCGAAAGCAGCCCCGCGCAAGGAAAATCGTGCTTACTGGGTAGAGTAATTAGGAAAGGGCTTGCTATTTATTTCTGGTAGACTTAACATATTTGCGAATTTGCAAAGGATAAAAGAGGGGTCTGCGTGGAAGCAGTAAAGGGAAAAGTAAAGCAAAAGAAAGAACTGGACATGTTGCATGGCAGCATTTGGAATAAGATTCCACTGTTTGCACTGCCGGTGGCGGCCACAGCCATTTTGGAACAGCTGTTTAATGCGTCGGACGTGGCAGTTGTTGGTAATTTTACAGGAGATCTGAAGACTACGTCTGTGGCGGCAGTCGGGGCAAACAGCGCCATTGGTGGTCTGCTGGTAAATTTGTTTGTTGGCATTGCCCTGGGCGCCAATGTGGTTATTGCCACGGCCATCGGCCGCAATGACAAGGATGCGGTACAGCGGGCAGTGCACACCGCCATCCTGATGTCGGTAATCGGTGGGGCGCTGGTCACTATTGTCGGCGAGTTAATTGCCGGTCCCTTGCTGCAGTCACTAAACGTTCCAGCAGATGTTTATCCACTGGCCTTGCTTTACTTGCGTATCTACCTGCTGGGGATGCCCGTTATTCTGCTTTATAACTTTGAAGCAGCCATTTTCCGCAGCGTTGGAGAAACCAGGGTGCCGTTGCTGGTCCTGGCCATTTCCGGCGTGTTAAATGTGCTTTTGAATTTGTTCTTTGTTATTGTCCTGAAGATGAATGTCAACGGCGTGGCAACGGCAACCGTTATTTCCAACGCCATCAGTGCGGCGCTGTTGTTTTGGCGGCTGCAGAAGACCAATTTAGTCATTCAGGTGCATTGGAAGAAGCTGAAAATAGACTGGCAAAGCATGGGGCGCATTTTAAAGATTGGTCTTCCCGCCGGTATCCAAAGCGCCATGTTCTCTATTTCCAATGTTATTATCCAGTCGGCAATCAACAGTCTTGGACAGGTGGTCATGGCTGCGTCCAGCGCTGCCTTTAATATTGAAGTGTTTGCCTATGACGTTATGAACTCGTTCAGTCAGGCATGTACTACTTTTGTAGGGCAGAACTATGGGGCAGGGCAGATGAAACGCTGCAAGAAGACCTTTGCGTACAGCCTGATAGAGGCCATTGTTGCAACCGCTTTGGCATGCGCTCTTGTTCTGTTAAGTGGACGGTTCTTACTGTCCATCTTTAACAATGATCCATCCGTTATTGAAATCGGATATTTGCGGTTGAAGTTTATTTTCCTGTCCTATGTCTTTACCACATTGTATGACGTTATGTCTGGCTATATGCGTGGCTTCGGAAATTCACTGGTTCCGGCTTTGCTGACTACGGTAGGGGTTTGTGTAGTTCGGATTGCATGGATTCAAATTGCATTTCCAAAGGAGCCGACGTTCCGTACCATTTTAATGGCGTATCCTATCAGCCTGTCTGTAACGGCGGTTTTGGTTTTTGCTGCCTTGCTGATTACCAGACCGGCGCATAAATTTGAAAAAGAACAGCAAAAAAATGCTGTGGCGGAAGCGTAAGCTTCGGTCACAGCATTTTTTGATAAGCCGCAAAGGCACTGGGAACAGAATACAAAGTGGCAAGCTCTTCTTTGGTAACGAAGAAGGCGTCCGGAAAGCGGTTTTTTGGAAGCGCTTCCGGTCCGGTAAGGACAATGCGGTAGGCAATCATATGCCATTCTTTGTGTGTGAAAATGTGCTTTGCATCAGGCAGCTTTGTTATTTCGGCATCCGGGAACCATTCCCGGATGTCTTTCTTTTTAAGGTGGCCTTCTGTGTTAGGGAACTCATATAGTCCGGCCAAAAGGCCCTTGTCCGGACGCTTGTGCAGCAGAATCTGTGTTGGCGTCTGAACCAGAAAAACAGTTTTCTTTTCCACCAGTCGTTTGGCCTTTGGCGGGAGCACCGGAAGATCCTCCATGGTGTTGCGCTCATAGGCTTTGCAACTTGCCTGCCAGGGGCACTGGCCGCAATGCGGCATGCCATTGGGCAGGCAAACTGTGGCACCCAGGTCCATGAGAGCCTGGTTAAAGTCACCAGGCCGGTCATCCGGCATAAAGGATAGAAAGTATTCTTCTGCAATATCTTTGGCTTGCTGCGTGTTGACTGGCTGGTGCCAATCATTGATTCTGGCGTATACACGCAACAGGTTGCCGTCTATGCTGGCGGTCTTCTTTTGGAATGCAATAGAGGCAATGGCACCAGCTGTATAATGGCCGATGCCCGGCAAAGTTTCCAGCACCTTCGGGTCTTCCGGAAACTGCCCGCCAAAGTCAGAAACGACTATCCTGGCCGCTTTCTGCATATTCCGGATCCGGTTGTAGTATCCCAGCCCTTGCCAAAGCTTTAAGCAGGTATCTTCGTCTGCCTCAGCCAGACTCCGGATGTCCGGAAGGGTGGCCAGAAAGCGGTCATAATAGTCCCGCACCGCTTCCACGCGGGTCTGCTGCAACATGATTTCTGACAGCCAGACATGATATGGCGTGGGATCTTCCCGCCACGGCATGTGGCGCCGGGAGCTGTCATACCATGCCAGCAGAGTGGCAGCAGAGGGGTAGGATGAATGATTCATAATAGCCTATTCCTCTTTGTCTAAGAGCGCTTTATATAAGTCACCTTTTTTTAAGCCACAGTGCTTGGCGGCCACTTTGGCCGCATCCGTTTTGGAAAGCCCGGCTTTCATGCAATCCTGCGCAAGGGAAAGCCCTTCCATTAAACTGGCACTTTTGACTTCTTTGGTGACTCCGGAAAGGATAAGGACTAACTCGCCTTTGAGATTGTTGTCGGGATAATCCCGGACCGCATCCTGCAACGTGGTGCGAATGACTTCTTCATGTACTTTGGTCAGCTCCCGTACAATGCAGAGTTCCCGGTTGCCAAGCGTGGCGTACAGGTCCCGCAGTGTGGCACTAAGTTTATGCGGCGCTTCATATAGGAGAAGTGTGCCGGGTTCGGTAGTCAAACTGTCCAGCTGCTCCTTACGCTGCTTTTTGTTGACGTTGAGGAATCCAACAAAAGTAAAACGTGTGCTGTCCATGCCGGATAAGGCCAGTGCAGTGGCAAAGGCGGTAGGACCGGGTACAGAGACAACAGGAATGCCAAGGTCATGTGCTTCTTTGACCAGGTCCTGGCCGGGGTCGGAAATGGCAGGCATGCCGGCATCTGTGCATAAAACACAGTTTTCTCCTTGTTGTATGCGATTCAGTATGCCTTCGCCTTTGTAGTCTTTATTGTGTTCAAAGTAACTGGTTAAAGGCTTTTTTATGCCAAAGTGGTTCAACAGTTTTAAGGTGACACGGGTGTCCTCCGCGGCAATGAAGTCACAATCCTGCAAGGTTTGGACGGCGCGCGGGGAAAAGTCCCCAAGGTTTCCGATGGGGGTTCCCAAAATGTAGAGTGTACCGCTCATGTGTTTTCTCCGTATTCTCCAATAATTTGTTGTAATTCTGCGGTGTTGCTGCCGTCCGGATTTTGAATCAGGAGGGGAGGCAGCACCTCTAAAAACGGTTTGCCGCCGCGTCGGCCTTCTAACAGGAACAGCCACGGCTTGCTTGCTGCGTTCTTTTGAACGAAGCGAAGCCGTTTGGGTTCCAAGTCCGCGTTGCGAAACGCCTCCATTGCGTCCGGCAGGCGCTCCGGCCGCAGGCACATGCAGAACCGACCGCCGAATTGTAGTAATCTTGCTGCGGCCGTGCAGGCGTCCTGCAGGGTGCAGGCGGTTTCGTGGCGGGCCAACTGGTCTGCATTGGAATCCGACAGTATGCCGGTGTGCACCGGCTTATACGGCGGATTCATGGTGACCAGTTGGAAATATCCGGCGGGAACGTCCTTGGGTAAACGCCGCAAGTCGGCATTTACCGCGTGTACGTCCCCGCAGTCTGTAGCCCCTTCCGTTTGGCAGGTCAGCTGCAGGCTCCGGGAAAACTGGTCTATGGCTAAGGGTTGAATGTCTATTCCATAAATGGCACCACGGATGCCATTGCGCAGCCAAAGAAGTGGAATAATGCCGCAGCCGCACCCAAGGTCTAAGACATTGTCCTTTTTCCTGGGTTTGGAAAAGTCTGCCAGCAACATGGCATCCGTGCCAAAGCCATGTTCCGGTGAGATAATCAGGCTGATGGACTGCCCCAGGGTTTCAATGGATTCCGTTTCCCGGAGCGGTGCTGCTGCCTGTACTTCCGGAAGCGGCTTTTTTGCCTGTACCGCCGGCCTGGTATTTGGCTTTTTTAAGTCTGCCATTCCGTTTCTCCTTTGTGCTGTTATTGATCCGTAAGAACGCCTATGATTTTATCATATTTCAGGGCAAAACAAAAAGGCCAAAGGGGCGTAACCTTCGGCCTTCTTATTTTCATGTGTTACAGAGTAACCTGGTTCTTATTCAAGAACGATTGCGCCCATTGGGCAGGTGTCTGCACAAGCGCCGCATTCAATGCAGGTATCCGGGCTGATGGAGTAGATATCTCCTTCGGAAATGGCGTCTACCGGGCAACCAGCCTGGCAAGAACCACAAGCTACACATTCTTCAGTAATTTTATAAGCCATTCTAAGTGACCTCCTTTTTGAATTCATTCACATTCTAACACAACAAACTGATTTTGCAATACTTTTTCAGCAGAAATAAAAAGTTAGGAATGGCTTACTTACGCCATTTCCTACTACTTTAGTAGGCGTAAAAGCAGGCGGCTTACTGCCTTGCAAAATCATCCAAAACAGCCTGCACAATTTGCTCTAGGGTACCATTATTTTCCAGGGTTACATCTGCAAATTTGGCATATAACGGAGCGCGGTCCTGTTCCATTTGCTGTAAGGTGTCCAGGTTTTTGGAAAGGGGACGGTTATCCAGCGGAAGCAAATCAAGATTCCGGTGTAAACAATAAAGACGCCCGTTGCGTTTTACCGGTTTGTAGTTGGCGTCATTGGTTACAGCACCGCCGCCAAGAGAGATAACAATGCCGGTATACTTGCAGGCTTGTTCAATGGCCTGGTGCTCATAAACGCGAAAGAAGGTTTCCCCGTCTTCTGCAAAAATCTGCGGAATAGGCTTGCCGGCCAGTTGCTCGGCAAGTTCGTCTGTGTCAATGACGTCACGGCCGGTTAACTTTCCAATGGCTTTGGCAACACTGGTTTTTCCGGTGCCCGGCATACCGCATAGTACAATATTTTGGGCGCGGTGCGTTAGCGTGGAAAGCACGTCTTCAAATACCTGCTTTTTTACCTTGGTATCAAAGAATAGTTCGTGCGTGGCAACGGCCTGCGCCACCAGCATGCTCATGCCACCAACCGCGGGAATACCGCGAGCTTCGGCCTGCAGCATAATATCCGTGCGCAGGGGATTGTAAATTAAATCCAGCACGCCGGACAACTGTGGAAACAGAGAAAGATCTACCGGAGATACCGTAACGTCCGGATACATGCCCACCGGCGTGGTGTTAATAATAACATCTGCATCGGCGTGCTTTCCTAAGTTGTCATAGTTGTTTTCTCCGCTACGGGAAATAACAACTACTTCCTTCGGGTCAAGCTCCTTTAGGGCAACCTGCACTGACGCTGATGCGCCGCCGGAGCCTAGGACCAGGACCTTCTTTCCCTGGACGGAAACGGAGCTGCCGTTCAGCATATACAGGAAACCGGCTTTATCCGTATTGTAAGCAATGAACTTCCCGTCTTTTTTTAAAATGACGTTGGCAGCCCCGATTTCGCTGACTTCGGGGGACAGAACGTCACAATATTTTAAAACATCCTTCTTATAGGGAATGGTGACGTTCACGCCACCGAAGTCTTCCCGTGCAAAGAAGGCCGACAGGTCCTGCGGCTCCAACTCATATAGGGCATATGCGTCATTGCCGAGCAGGTGATGGATATCCGCAGAGTAACTGTGGACTAACGTGTGGCCTAACAGGCCATAAAGTTTTTGCATAAAATTATTTCCTTTACTGCAATTCCGTATAATTGCCCAGGTACTTAAAGGTAATGCAGGTGGTCTTCAGATAGTTAATGGCTTCTTTAATGCCTTTTTCCCGTACCGAAGCAATGATATCTACATAAAAGAGCAAGGCTTCATCATTACCGGGTACCGGAACGGATTCCAGTTTGATGATGTTAATGCCGTGGGCTGCCAGAACGGAAAGGCTGTCATACAGGGACCCCGGGCGATGTTCCTGCTTCAAAATCAGACTAATGCGGTCCGCACCGGCATAGACAGCCGGTTCTTTCTGAATGCAGAAGAAGCGGGTGTAATTGACCTCTGTATCCATAATGTCGTCATTCAGGCAAATCAGGTTATGCAGCTTTCCGGCAGAGTGGGAGGCAATGCAGGCCTTATTCTTTTCCTTGGAACCGGCTACAATTTCCGCGGCATCCGTGGTGTTGGAAACCTGGTGAACGGTAATGCCGTCCCAGAACTGGACGAAGTTTTCGCACTGGGCATACGCCTGTTCCTGGGAGTACAGATCCGTAATGTCTTCCATTTTGGTTCCCGGATTGGCCAGCAGTTCATGGTTTACTTTTAGATTAATACTGCGTACTACGTTGACATCATATTTCCGCAGCAGATCATAAACCGTTTTAACGGAACCGTTAGAGGAGGTTTCTACCGGAATAATACCGAAGTCACAGTGGCCTTGTACCACGGCCTGGAAAACTGATTCATAACTGGACAGGAATAAACGGTCACCGTGCGGGATTAGCCGGGTGGCTGCCGCATCGGCATGGGATCCGTAACCGCCACAGATGGCAACCATTCCCTTTTTGGGGAAGGTTACTTCTGCCGGCAGGCAGGAGTTCTGAATTTTCTTTTCCAGGGGAGTTAATTCATGAATTAACTGTGTCTGGTAAGCCTTGCTGAGTTCCAGTGCGTTGGCAAAAAAACGATGGGCAAAAAATTCCATGCCCGGTGCTTCTTTCTCCGCTGTGTTCAGGATTGCAATTTCCCGTTTCCGATCCCACACAGGAAGATGCTGCTCTTCTTTTGCTGCTGCCAGCGAGGCAGTGGCTGACATGCGCTGTAAAAACAGGTCTAACAGCTGCTTGTCAATGCCGTCAATTTGATCACGGATGCTTTCTACTTTCATAAGGCACCTTCTTCCATAAGAATATCCAATATAACCAGTGCAGTGGCAGCTTCAATAACTGGCACACCGCGAATGGCAACACAAGGGTCGTGACGCCCCTTAATTTCAATAATGGTTTCTTCCATGGTTTCCAGGTCTACCGTTTGCTGCGGCAGGGAGATGGAAGGAGTCGGCTTAAAGGCCACACGGAAGTTGACCGGCATACCGTCGGTCATGCCGCCGAGCACACCGCCAACGTGGTTGGTCTTGGTCAGAACGGTTCCGTTGTCTACATAAAAGGTATCGTTGTAATCGGAACCGTAATAGGTGGATCCTAAAAAGCCTTCACCAAATTCTACACCCTTTACGGCCGGAATGCCAAACAAGACTGTAGAAAGCTGGCTTTCAATGCCGCCGAATCTGGGGGTGCCCAGTCCGGCCGGTAAGCCAATGACAGAGCATTCTACGGTGCCGCCGATGGAGTCGCCGTCTTTTACGGCAAACTTCAGTTCTTTTTCCATGCGCTTTCCGCAACGGTCGGAAAGAACCGGAAACTCTTTTTCGGCAAGTTGGTCAAACAGTTCTTTGGTCGGGTGCAACGGAAACCAGGAGTCCTGTTCTTCTCCTACGGAGGACAAATGCGCTCCAACATAAATGCCTCTGCGAGCTAAAATCTGCTTTGCAATACCACCCGCAATACAAAGTGGGGCGGTCAGACGGCCGCTGAAATGACCGCCGCCGCGCAGATCTGTGTCCTTGCCGTATTTGACAACGGCAGTGTAATCTGCGTGGCTGGGACGCGGTTTCAAATGCAAGGCGTCATAGTCTCCGGAATGCTGGTTGCTGTTTTCAATAATGGCGCGAAACAGCGTCCCGTCGGTTTTTCCGTCCGTCAGACCGGACTCTATTTTAGGAAGATCCTCTTCCTTTCGTGGTGTAGTATACGGCGTTTTTCCCGGCTTTCGCCGGTCCATAAAAGCTTTTAACTGGTTTAAGTCAACCGCTTCTCCGCTGGGAAAAGCATTGACCTCACAGCCAATGTACGGACCATGGCTTTCGCCGAAAATACTGACGTGTAATTGCTGTCCGAACTCAGATTTCATTGACGTTCCCTCCTAAGCTTTTCAAATGGATAAAGAAATCCGGATAAGATTTCTTTACGGCTTCCCAGTCGTGGATGACCACGCCGCCCGGTGGGCCGAACAGGCTGGCAGCAATGGCCGCCGCCATAACAATTCTGTGGTCGTGGAAGGCATCTGCCTGTCCCTGCGGAATGCCCTGCAACAGGGCTTCCGTGGCCTGCAGACGGTCGCTTTCTTTTAGTCGCAGGCGTTCTGTATGTAAAAAGCGGATTTCTTTTCCGGTGCCGGCGGCCAGTACGGCCAGGGCAGGGTAAAGGTCCGGTATATTTTTCAAGTCAATTTCTGTTAAGTTGTCCCACTGGGCGGTTAGGCGGGCAATGACACGGTCCCCCTGTACGGAGTCCGGATTCATGCCCTGTAAGGTAATGTCTGCACCAAGCTTTTTGGCAATCAGCCAGTAGGCAGCGTTGGACCAGTCGGCATCTACCGGACAAGTGCCCGGGGACCGGTATCTTTGCCCGCCCGGAATGTGCCAGCCGTTTTCCGTTTGGATTACGGTAATGTTAAAACACGCCAGGCGATGCAGCGTCATATCCAAATAAGAAGACGATTGTAATTCCGAAGTTAAAATCAGATTGCTGTCACCTTCTAACAGGGGTAAGGCAAACAGTAATCCGGTTAAGTACTGCGAGCTGACATTGCCCGGCAGATGGTAATCTCCGGCAGTCAGGTGCCCGCTTAAAGTCAGCGGAAGATAGGCATCTTCCGTTTCCTGCTGTACCTGCACTCCGTTTGCCTGCATGGCATTCAATAAGTCGGAGAGCGGCCGCTTCGGAAGCTTTCCGCTTCCGGTGAACCGGCTGTGCTCCGCCTTAGCCGCTGCCACCGGCAGAAAGAAGCGCAGGGTAGAACCGCTTTCCTTGCAATCAAAGGAAAGCGGCTTCTCCGGCACCGGGCCCGGGACCACTGTAATGGCATCCCCGGTATATTCTGTTTTAGCACCCAGTGCCTGCACACAGGAAAGGGTAGCCAGTATGTCATCACACAGGCTGGCCTTTCCTGCAAATTGTAAGGTGGTGGGCTGGTCTGCCAAGGCTGCGCAGACCAGCAGACGGTGTAAGTCACTCTTGGACGGGATGCCATACACGGTCCCGTGCAGGGTGCCCGGCCGAACAATTATTTCTGACATGGTGCCACCGCTTTCAATGGAGTAAGTCCTAAGGTAATAATGCTTTCCAGTTCAGTAACCGGAACTTCTTTGATAATGCAGTCACCAATGCGGCGTGGAAGAATCAGACGGATGGTGGTTCCACTGCGCTTTTTATCTACCAGGCAGGCGGCTGCCAGTTCTTTGGCAGAAAAAGAGGTGGTGGTAGCAAGATTGTTTTTCTTTAAAATGGCATCCAGTTTTTGGGAGGTGCCAGGTTCGGTAATGCCCATATGCTCTCCGGCACGGGTAATAATGGAAAGACCGGTGGCAACGGCATGCCCATGGGAAATGGCAAATCCGGAACAGTGCTCAATGGCATGCCCGACGGTGTGCCCAAGATTCAGCTTCATCCGTTCGCCGGTATCAAATTCATCCTGTTCTACTACTTCCGCTTTAATGGAAACACATTCTGCTACCATTTCACCAACATATTGAACCCGTTCTTCCGGAGACAAGCCCAATTTATGGAAGCCATTATCATTGTATAAGGCGGTATCTATTTTATTTAAAAGGGAGGGGCTTTTCAGCATGCCGTATTTTACGCACTCGCCAAGGCCGTCTTCCCGAAATTCAGTGGTCAGCGTTTTGAAAGTGCGTAAATCGCAGAGGACAGTCAGCGGTTGCTTGAAGGCGCCCACCAGGTTTTTTCCTGCTTTTAAATCCACTGCGGTCTTGCCCCCAACGGAAGAGTCAATGGCGGCCAGACCGGAGGTGGCAATCTGGACCAGTTCTATACCGCGGTTGTACGTGGCGGCCGCAAAGCCGGTCAAGTCTCCCGGAACACCGCCGCCCAGGGCAATCAGCATGTCCGAACGGGTCAGGTGGTGCTCCGCCAGGTATTCTTGTAATGCACCGTAGGTAACCAGATTTTTGCTTTGCTCTCCGGCTTCAAATACAAATTCAAGACAGGTAAAACCGGTGGCTTTCAAAGACTCCTTGACCGGATCCATGTAAAGCGGTGCCACGTTGGTGTCAGAAACAATGCATACCTTGCACGGTTGATGCAGCTCTGCCAGCAGGCTGCCGGTCTGCTCCAGCAGATCAGTCCCAATGTGCACAATGTAGTCTCTGGTTGCGTGCACCGGAATTTGTATCTCTTTCATAGGATTACGGCCTCCTTTAGGAATTGCCTTTATGATCTTCATAAGGCTCTGTCTGTTTTAGTTCATTGCCTTCCGCCAGCAGGCTGCGGAGCGCTGTGGCATTTCCGGCCTGAATGGCGTCTTTGCAGGCAGTCAGGTTTTGAATTAAGAAATCCAATTCTTTCCCCAGATTGTCCGCATCCGCCAGGAACAATTCTGTCCACAGGTCCGGATTCAGACGGGCTACCCGGGTCATATCCTTGTAACTTCCGGCGGTAAAGCCCATCCGTTTGCGGGAGGTAGGGCTTTTAATGTAAGCACTGGAAACCACATGAGCCAGCTGCGAGGTATAGCTGATAATGGCGTCATGTTCTTCCGGGGTAGAGAATACAACGGAGCCGAAGCCTAAGGATAAGAAGAATGCTTTCAGGCGATCCAGCATAACAATGTCCGTGTCCTTTTCCGGACAAAGAATCATGGATGCACCGGCGTATAAGTCAGGTACGGCATTTTGAAATCCGGCAACTTCTTTGCCGGCCATCGGATGTCCGCCGATGTACTTAAAGCCATTGGCTTTAGCAATTGGCTGTAAGTGTTCGGACATCATACGCTTTACACCGCAAAGATCTACTAAAATGGTATCCTTGCCGAAGTCTTTTGCGTGTTCCTGTACCCAGCTTAGCAGAGCCTGCGGCGCAATGGCAATCATAACCAGGCTGCAGGAGGAAAGGTTCTCCTTCGTCAGTTTTTCATCTATGCTGCCGGACAGGAGAGCCAACTGCATGGTCTCTTCATTGGTGTCTAACCCCAGAACCTGATGGTCGGTTTTGCTCTTGATGGCTTTTGCCATGGATCCGCCAATCAGGCCCAGTCCCACAATTCCAATTTTCATTTTAATCCATCTCACTTAAAATTTCTTTAATGGCAAAGCACTTCTTACATACTTTCTGGAAGCCTTCGCAGGTTAACTGTTGTGCTGCATCGCTCTTGGCAACCTGTGGATTCGGGTGCACTTCAATAATTAGTCCGTCAGCGCCGGAAGCCACTGCCGCGTAGGACAGATCCGGAACCATGTGCACACGACCGGCGGCATGGCTTGGGTCAATGATAATTGGCAAATGCGTCTTGGAACGCAGGGCCGGCGTAATAGACAGGTCAAGCGTGTTTCTGGTATAGGTTTCAAAGGTACGGATACCACGTTCGCAAAGGATGACGTTCTGGTTTCCTTCTGCCATGATGTATTCGGCACTCATCAGCAATTCCTGGTAGGTGGCGCAGAGGCCGCGCTTTAAAAGAATTGGCTTGTCGGAACGGCCTAATTCTTTTAACAGTTCAAAGTTCTGCATATTCCGGGCGCCAATCTGCAACACGTCTACGTCTGCACAGGCATCTAACTGGCTAACATCCATGATTTCGGAAACAATAGGAAGATCTACTGCATCGCCGGCCTGCTTTAACAGGCGGATGCCTTCTTCATGCAGGCCCTGGAATGCGTACGGGGAGGTGCGGGGCTTGAATGCACCGCCGCGCAGCATGGTTGCACCGGCCGCTTTAACGGCGTACGCGGCGGTCATGATCTGCTCCTCGCTTTCTACGGAGCAGGGGCCTGCAATCATAGTAAGGCTTCCGCCCCCAACAGAAGTGTTGCCTACTTGAATGACGGAATCTTCCGGATGGAACTTCCGGTTCGCTTTCTTATACGGCTCCTGAATGCGGCGGACATCAGAAACAATATCCAGTGCAGCAATCAAATCTTCGTCCAGATTGGATGTGTCACCAACCAGACCCCAGATGGTTTCAGAGGAACCGGTAGACTTGTTAATTTGCAGCCCTTTGTCAAGCAACCATTGCTCAAAGGTCTTCATCTGATCCTTATCCGGATTTTTCTTGAGTACAACTATCATGGACAATACCTCATTTCATCAATAAAAAAAGCCCGGTGGTTTGACCACCGGGCGCTCATGCGAAGTTTAGGAGCGTTACTCGTTCTTAGCCAAACCGAAAAAAGCCATGCCAAAAAAGGTATAGCTATAAAAGTAACGGTATTCAGCTGTGAACAGAGAACAGTTCATCTTTTTTCTCCTTCGTTTTGCTGAAGCAATGCTATCATTCCTTTTTTTGAATGTCAATGCTTTTTTTCGGCGAGTTAGCTTGTGCATTACATATATAGGGCTATCTCGCCTATATAGGACTGACTCACCAGGAAATAGGCATCTGTTTTGGAGACACGTCTTTTTCTGCAGTGGCGATGTTATACGGTAGCGGCCCCAGACAAAGTTTGCAATTTTTTCCTGATTGTACAAATTATGTCATTCCTGGGGCAAGACAAAGGCGGGAAACGGTACTCTACGGCAAAAATTAACAAAATATTCATAAATGTGAGTCCA
Organism: Bacteroidaceae bacterium; assembly: GCA_963600825.1. Taxonomy (GTDB): domain Bacteria; phylum Bacillota; class Clostridia; order Oscillospirales; family Acutalibacteraceae; genus RUG420. Next base: position 14,597 of record CAVCCW010000033.1, read on the forward strand.
AATTCGTGCGCTTTTGATTGCATGAAAACGCTAGATTTAGTATACTGAATGACGGTAATTACTCGTAATTATGCATTCTTTTTGTAGGAGGATCTATTTATGAAATCAAAAAAGTCGGTTAAGAACATCATCTACAGAGTTCTGAGTGGGGTTCTTGCCATTGTTTCCTGCTTGGCCATTGTTGCCAGCTTACAGGGGTTGAAGGATTTCGTTGAAATCTATTGCAACCTTAGTAGCTGCACAGTTGGCACCATGATTGACTCGTTTGTCAGCACGCCGGGTCAGACCAAAGAGGAAGACACCAGCACAGAAGAGCTTCCGGAAGAATTCTCCGGCGCAGCTGCTCAGCTGTATGTTTTGTATGATGGCCTGAATCAGCTGTCTGAAAACGAAGATGTTTATTTTGAGGGTGTAACCACTTATAACAATGGTTTACAGCAGCTGGCTGACGGTAAACAGCAGATTGCTGACAACACCGACGCTTACAATGACGGTAAAGCGCTGATTAACACTCTGGACACTCTGGGTGTTCCGGGCCTGGTAGAAAAGTACGTTGCCTGGAGAGACAAGAACGTTAGCATTCCGGGCTTCTCCACCGCACAGGAATACTTTGTAAAGGTTATTTCTCCGCTGCTTACTAAGGCCGGCGTAGAAATTCCGGAAGGTACAACGGACGTTCCGCAGTACCTGCTTGACATGATTGAAGATGGCCGCTCTCAGCTGAAGATGTATGAAGACGGTCTGGTTCAAATTGCTGACGGTGAACAGCAGCTGGCTGATGGTGATGCCCAGCTGAAGCAGTTTGAAGACGGTGAACAGCAGATTCAGGACGAAGGATACACCGCTATCTTTGCTCTGCAGACCCAGAAGGATAAGAAGGGCAACGTTGTTCTGGAATCCCCGGCTGACCACTTCGGTTACACTGACGGAACTCTTGATATTTACAAGAAGAATGAGGACGGCAGCTACAAGCTTCTTCGGAATGGCAAAAAGGCTCTTGACCTTGACCTTGCTTATGACATCATGTGGTATGCAGTAGACTATGCACACGACATGGAAAGCATGGCAACAAAAGAACTGGTTCCAAGAGTTATTCTTTATGTTCTTGGTATCATCGGTGGTATCTTCGGTCTGGTTTCCGGCCTGAAGGGTATCTTCGGCAAGGGCAAGATCGGTACTATCATTGCTGCTGCCTTCGCAATCGGCATCAACGTATACGGAATCATTTCCGGTTACACCAACTATGTATTCCGTCTGGCAGACGGTTCCTATTCCGGAGACACCCAATTCTATGCCTTTGTTGCCTTCCTGGTAGCTTCTGTTCTGGCTGCAGTATTTGCTTGCCTGAACTTCAAAAAGCGTGAAAAGAAGAGCAAGGATGCTAAGGTAGAAGACATTGTACCGGTTGCTGATGACGCTGCTGAAGCAGTTGCTGACAATGCTGCTGCAGACGCTCCGGCTGAAGCATAAGAAATAAAAACGAATAGAATACGTAATTACATGGGCCCGTTGCAAAACGGGCCCTTTTGCGTTTCCTAAATGCTTTTCTGGTAAAACTAAGGAAGGGGAGTATAATACAGTTAAAGTCCGCGGAATAAAAGGTACAAAAGGAGAACCTGTGCAAATGAAAAGACCACTTAGCAAAAAACCAATTGGCGTATGGCCGATTAGTGCAAAGCCACTTAGCGTAATGCTGGTAGTGCTGATGCTGCTTAGCGTTTGCTTTTGCGTGCCGGCCGCGGCGGCAAATGTCAGCGTAAATAAAGAATCCAACCTGACATATGACAGTTCGCGGACGGCACATAACACGTATGACTTATATGGCCCAAGCACTTTGAAAGATGGGCAAACCGTGAACGTAATCCTGTTTCTGCACAGTGGATCCTGGACCAGTGGAGACAAGTCGGAGCAGGATGAAAACTGTAAGCGGTTTGCTAAAAGAGGTTATGTTACAGCAACCATTGATTATCGGCTGTACAATACCAGCAATATGGTGACAAAACAGGCCAACTATGCCTGGACCGTACAGGATATGCTGGATGATATCAAAACTTGCTTAAATGATATCAGTAAACGGTTGACGGAGGCCGGCTACACGGTCGGTAATGCGGCTCTGTTCGGCTTTAGCGCCGGCGGGCACCTGGCTCAGCTGTACAGCTACTCTATGGCAAACTCTGCCAATATTCCGGTTACTTTGGTTATGACCCAGTGTGCCCCGACGGACTTTCATACGGACACCTGGACCGGAAGCACCTTTGCTTCCGGCCTGAGCCTACAGGGAATCCTGTACCTTGCCAATCGTGACTTGTCCATATCAGAGTCCGACATTAACCGCGTGTCGCCGGCCTATTATGCAAAAAAGAACCCTGTGCCGACCGTGGCCATTTACGGTATGCAGGATACCGTAATCGGCACCGGTCACAGCAGTGTTCTTTCGGATGCGCTTGCGGCAACAGATGTAGAATACAAAATTATGGAAAGCGCTTCTGCCGGTCACACGTCCCAATTTCCGGATAGTGACCAGACAGAGTTCTACAACACCTGTTACACTTACTGTAAAACTTACCTGAATACAGAGCGCCAGGAAGAATCGCCGCAGGAAGAACCACAGAAAAAGCGCCTCCCGAACTGGGCAAAGCTTCTGATTATCTGGGCTGTTGTTGTTATCCTGAACATTGTATTCTGGATTTTTGTTATTCGCGCCATTCTTCGCCGCCGCAAGCGCAAAAAAGAGCAGCGCTAACCGAAACGCTAATCGGAGCGTTAACCGGAGAGCTAACCGAATCGCTTACCTGACAGAATTCCTGGTAAAATGCGCAATTATTCAGCCAAAGCCAAATGATTAACGCACCTGATTTTCCTAAAACGGAAGCTTTCAATACCGTTCGTTCCAAACTTTGAAAAAGGCCTAGTTTAGGCCTTTTTCTTATGCTATCCTCTAAAAAGAAAGGCCAAAAGCAGGGCCCTGAAAAAGAGTAAAAAGTAGGTGCAAAAGCAGATCTTAGGAGGAAAAATGAACAAGAAAACCTTACAGAAAATCATCCATTTTTTAGCGGCAGAATCAGAGGAAGCAGAAAAACAGATAGAGACGCTGAAAACGGAAATTGCTGCATCGCCAGAGGGCAGTTTGCTTACTTCCACAAGCAATGGGGTAAGTCAGTTTCAACACAGGATGGTCTCCGATTCTGTCAAACGAGTGCACCTTTCTAAATCGGAACAGCAGCTTATCCGAAAACTTGCACAAAAGCGTTATGCTCAGGAACTTTTGAAAATTTATACAAGAAATGTGGTTTCTTTTCAAAGGGCAGCGTCCGCTCTGGAAGCAGTACAAAACCCAAAATCGGCTTTTTCAAAATTGCCAAAATCCGTGCAGCCTTACTGCTCTTGCACGCAGGATTTCCTGCCGGATGAAGAATACATAGCACGCTGGAGGATGGTTTCAAAGGAAACAACTGTTGCAGTGCATCCGGCATTCTACGCGGAAGATTGTATTTACGCTACCAACAACGGAGAAAAAGTGCGTTCTAAATCAGAAATGATGATTGCTAATCTTCTTCTGGAACTGAACCTGCCGTATCAATATGAAAAGCCGCTGCTTCTAGATGGTACGTGGTACTATCCTGACTTCACCATATTGGATTTGTCCACCCGAACCGAGGTCTACTATGAGCATTTTGGCCTGATGGACCAGGAAAACTACCAGGCAAGTGCATTTGCCAAAATTGCCAGATATGAACACGCTGGCTTTGCGCTTGGCAACCAATTGCTCTTTTCCTTTGAATCAGCGCAAACCCCGTTTGACATCAGGCAGATTCGCCACCGACTACAGATGCGCTTTTTTGATGAACCAGGAACCGGATTCCCCTTGTAATATTCCGGATTCCTTTTCCCAGCGATGTAGCTTTTCCTTTTTCCCGGCGCCAACCGAGTGGCCGTCGGTGCAGTCTGCTGTTGCCCGAGAACCGGCCCACGAACCCTGTCGGCGCCCGACTACCCGCCTGCGCACTCTGTCGGCGCCCTACTACCCGCCTGCGCACTCTGTCGGCGCCCTACTAC
>CAVCCW010000034.1:0-18520 GCA_963600825.1 Bacteroidaceae bacterium
GCCACTTCCTCAAACTCTGCTTCCAAAGCAGCGTTCTTCTTGGCAGATACTTTCTTCATGACGAAGAGGAATCCAACGGTAAGAACAATACCAAGTGGGATGGAAAGCCAGGTAATACCGAGCTTGTCAAAGAGGCCGGCAAGGACGTAGCAGACAAAGGAAATGCCAGCTACGGAAAGGGCGTATGGCAACTGGGTTTCTACGTGGTCAATGTGGTTGCAGTGGGCTCCGGCACTGGACATGATGGTAGTGTCGGAAATTGGAGAGCAGTGGTCTCCGCAAACGGAACCGGCAAGGCAGGCAGAGATGCCTACAAAGAACAGGCTGCTGGTTTCCGGGAAGATAACCGATACAATCGGGATCAGGATACCGAAGGTACCCCAGGAGGTTCCGGTTGCAAAGGAAATCAGGATGGCAATCAGGAATACAATTGCCGGGAGAGCCCATTGCAGGCTGTCCGCGCCGGACATAATGCTCTTAACAAATTCAGCAGAACCAAGGTATTCGTTGGTCATGGTCTTCAGAGAAGTGGCCAAGGTCAGAATGGTAATGGCAGGAACCATGGCAATGAAGCCTTTCGGTACGCATTCCATTGCTTCCTGGAACGTAATAACCTTACGGATAACAAGGTAAGCAATGATGACAACCAGAGCAATAATACTGCCCCAAGGAAGACCAACATAGGCGTCTGTGGAAGAGAAGGCTTCCAGAACAGTACCTTTGCCTTCCAGTGCGTCATAGCCATTCTTTATCAGGCCCCATACGCAAAGGACAATCAGGATCAGGATTGGAATGATAAGGTCAATCAGCTTGCCTTTGTGCGGCTGTGCCGGTTCGTCTCCGTAGTTGCGTTTTTCACCGAAGTTCTGTTTTTCTACCTTTTCCGGTTCGTTGTTTTCTTCGTCCAGAATGCCAAGGTCTCCGGTCTTCCGGGCCTTAATTTCATATCCGGCCATTTTGCCGTAATCATATCCCATCAGCGAGATAGCAATAATAAATACCAAAGTCAAAATGGAATAGAAGTTATAAGGAATAGCGCGAACAAACAAACCAATGCCGGAGTAGGTTTCGCTTTCTACGCAACCGGATACGGCAGCTGCCCAGGAGGAAACCGGTGCAATCATGCAAACCGGGGCCGCCGTTGCGTCAATCAGGTAGGCCAGCTTGGCACGGGAAATCCGCTTGGAGTCGGTTACCGGCGCCATAACGGAGCCAACGGTCAGGCAGTTGAAATAGTCGTCAATAAAGATGAGCACACCCAGCAGGAACGTGGCCAGCATGGCGCCGGTACGCGTTTTAATGTGGGTCTGGGCCCATTCACCGAAGGCGCGGCTTGCGCCGGACAGGTTGACTAGGGCAACAATAATGCCAAGGATAACCAGGAACAGCAGAATACCTGCGTTTTCCGCAATGGATGCGGTAAGCGCATCTACGGTCATCAGGTCAACCGTCCCAATAAAGCTGCCGCCTGAGGCCATAACAGACCCCAATAAAACGCCGACGAACAAGGAAGAAAATACTTCCTTGGTAATCAGGGCCAACACGATTGCAACCAACGGTGGCAACAAAGACCAAGCCTTGTTTACAAATACTACGCCGGATGCATTGCAGATCAGAATCAGGGCAAGAACTGCAACAAAAACAATTAATGCAATCAGATTCTTTTTGTTTTTCACAAACATCTCCTACTTTCAAATTTTGAATTTTTTATACTTTATAAATACCAAAGCTTGGTACCATTCTTTCTGACTTCTTTTATGATGCCGCCGCCAAGGCAGATTTCTCCATCATAAAAGACACAGGCCTGGCCTGGTGTTACCGCTTTTACACCTTGTGGATAATGCACCAGGATTTCTCCGTTGTCCAGCCACTCCAGTTGTACTTCGTGGTCCTGCTGACGGTAGCGGAACTTGGCGGTGCAATGTTCCAACTTTTGTTCATAGGTCCAGTTAATCTGGTCTGCCAGGCATGCATCGGAAATTAAATATTCGTTGTCGTCTCCTGTGGCGATGTAAAGGATATTCTTCTGCAAGTCCTTCCCGACTGCAAACATCCGTTCTTCTGTTCCGCCAATCCGAAGACCTCTTCTTTGTCCGATGGTGTAATGCATTAAACCGATATGCTGGCCAATAACCTGGCCAGTTTTAATATCTACTACATTGCCCGGCTGATTGGGCAAATAGTTTTTCAAGAAATTAGAGAAGTTTCGTTCCCCAATAAAGCAGATACCGGTAGAGTCTTTCTTTTTGGCCGTAACCAGGCCATATTCTTCGGCAATCTTCCGGACTTCCGGTTTGCAGATGTCTCCGATGGGAAACAGTACGTTTTTCAGCTGCTCTTTGGAAACCTGGGACAGGAAGTAAGACTGATCCTTGTTGTCATCCACAGCACGGAGCAACTGACCGTCCCGGTTACGGCAGTAGTGGCCGGTGGCAATGTAGTCGGCGCCCAGTTTTTCTGCTTCCTTGGCAAACTGATCAAACTTAATGTATTTGTTACACATGATATCCGGGTTGGGCGTTCTGCCCTTTTTCAGTTCATCCAGGAAATAGGAGAATACATAATCCCAGTATTCTTTAATAAAGTCTTTGCGGTACAGCGGAATATTCAGCTTTTCACAGACGGCTCTAGCGTCATTGTAATCCACTTCCTGCGGGCAAATACCCTGCGTTGTGGTGGGAGCGCCTTCCATTTCCCCGTCCACGAAGGAATCCCAGTTGCGCATGAACAGACCAATGACTTCGTAGCCTTGCTGTTGCAGCACAATGGCTGCAACGGAGGAATCTACGCCGCCGCTCATGCCAATTACTACTTTTTCCTTCATAAAATACTCACTCCGCAAAATCAGTTATGGGACATTATACCATAGGGAAGTCTGTCAATGTACTGCATTCAGGTAATTTTTTAATTCTTCAATATATTCCTCTGCTGTGTGGCTCAACACCATGTTTTTCCGCGTAATATAGCCAATTTCCATGACACTGCTTTCTTCTGCGGAAGAAGCGTCAAAGGGAACCGCTGTATAGTCGGACCCATTCAGCTCTTCGCAAATAATACCGGAACACAAAGTGTATCCGTTCAGACCAACCATTAAGTTCAGCACCGTGGCACGATCATTCGCTTTAATGGTACGGGCATAATCTGCGGTACTTAAGATTTCTTCGGACAAATAAAAGGATCCTGTATCGCCCTGTTCAAAAGAAAGGCAGGGGTATTCCTTCAGTTCGTCAAAGGTGATAGATTTCTTCTTTGCCAGCGGATGTCCGCTCCACAAATAAACATATGCCTGACACTCAATCAGGGAATGGAACTCCAGGCCACTGCTGCGCAGCATTTTGGTAATGGCAGCACGGTTGAAGTCACACAAATACAGGATACCGATTTCACTGCGCAGATTCATAACATCCTGGATGACTTCCTGCGTTTTGGTTTCCCGGATGGCAAACTCATATTGCGATGTGTCGTATTTCTTTACCAGTTCCACAAAGGCCTTTACCGCAAAAGAATAATGCTGCGTGGATACGCCGAATTTTTTCTTCAGGCCCTGTACATTGCTGTACTTTTCCTTCAAAGATTCATACTGTCCGTAAACCTGTCTGGCATACAGTAAAAACTCCATGCCATCCGGGGTCAGGGAAACGCCTCTGCCGCTCCGGTTAAAAATGGTAATGCCCAGTTCCTTTTCCAACTCCTGCATGGAAGTTGTCAAAGAGGGCTGGGACACATACAAAACCTCCGCGGCCTTATTCAAAGACCCTGCCTCTGAAATGGCAATGGCATAGTGTAATTGTTGTAACGTCATATTTGCCTCCTACGGTAAAGAAAAAGCCCTACTGCATCTGCAAAAATCCAACCTATTGGGATAGAAATCCAAATGGCCACTACGCCAAGCGGCGTGTGCGGGGCCAATGCATAAGACAATATTACTCTGGTTCCCAAGGAAAGAACAGTTAAAAGTAATGAAACCTGCGGGCGTCCGACGCCGCGGAAGTAACCATACCACAGAAAAAGAATGCCAATGCCTATATACATGGCTCCCTCTATCCGCAGATATCTGGCTCCCTCTGCAATAATTGCTGAGGCGTCTGCTCCCACAAAGAGTTCCATCAGCTTATCAGCTGTGGCAAAAATCAGAATAGACACCAGAAGGCAAAACAGGATGGATGTGGCAAATGCCATTTTGGTTCCCTTTCCTATCCGTTCTTTTTTCTGCGCTCCGTAGTTTTGGGAAACAAATAAAGAGTACGCGTTTCCAAATTCCTGTGCAGGCATATAAGCAATGGTATCTATTTTTACTGCGGCGGCAAAGGACGCCATAACAACCACGCCAAAGCTGTTGACCAGTGCCTGAATCATCAGGATGCCTAAATTCATAACCGACTGTTGCAACCCGGTGGCCAGATCCGTGCGGATAATTTCCTTCATCCTCTGCCCGTTCCAATGCATCTTTTTGCGATTCAGCTTTAATACCGGAACTTTCAAAGCGGCATACACTCCAATTCCAACACCGGATACACCCTGTGCAATAACGGTAGCGTACGCTGCACCGCATACGCCAAGCTGTAATCCAATGACAAACCAAAGATCTAAAAGAATATTCAGTACCGAAGCTACCGCAAGAAAAATCAGTGGGACAACTGAGTTACCCATAGAGCGTAATAAATAGGCAAAGAAATTATAGGCGGACACAAATACTATGCCAACAAAAACGATAGTGACATAATCTTTGGTCATGGTCCATAGCTCTTCCGGGGTCTGTAAAAGCTGTAAAATCCAGGTTCTGCATGGATAAATAATTCCATAAAGGAGCATCGACACCGCCGCAATAAACCCGATGGAATGCCATACATCCACCTGCAGTTTTTCCAAATCTTTTCTGCCGTATGCTTCCGAAAAGAGTGCACCGCTGCCCATGCAAAGTCCAATGATAATGGAGGTAATAAACGTCATTAATGTATAAACGGAGCCCACCGCTGCCAAAGCGTCCGAGCCAACATACCTTCCAACAATCAATGTGTCTGCCAGATTATAAAATTGCTGCAGCAAATTGCCCGCAATCATCGGCAAGGAAAAACAGATTAAATTTTTCAGAATAGGACCGTCTGTTAAATTCCTTGTTTTCATTTCACCATTACTTTCTGTTCATTTTCCTACTATAATACAACAAAAGACTCCGAAAAGAGGGATTTCCACATGAAAAAAGAGCTAAATTGGGTAGTCATCGGCACAGGCGTCATTGCCAATGAAATGGCACAGGCCTTGCAGAAGATGGGAAAAAGACTGTATGGCGTAGCCAATCGTACGCATGTAAAGGCAGAAACCTTTGCAGCAAAATATGACGTAAAAAAAGTCTATGACACCATAGACGACGTTTTTTCCGATGAAGCGGTGGATGTGGTTTACCTAACCACCCCACACAACACGCATTATGCTTTTATGGAAAAAGCCCTGACCCACGGCAAGCACTTGTTGGTGGAAAAATCCATTACCCTGAACAGTGACGAACTAAACAAAGCCACCACACTGGCAGAGCAAAACAACCTGGTTCTGGCGGAAGCCATGACCATTTGGCATATGCCGTTATATAAGAAACTGTGGGACATGGTTGCCAGCGGCACCTATGGCAAGGTACAAATGATTACTGTCAACTTCGGCAGCTTCAAAGAATATGATATGTCCAACCGCTTTTTCAACATGAACCTAGCCGGCGGTGCCATGCTGGACATTGGCGTGTACGCGCTTTCTGTTGTCCGCAGCTTCATGACAGAATCTCCCTCTTCCCTGGCGAGTCAGTGGTTACCCTCCCCAACTGGTTCTGATGAACAAGCTACGATTCTGTTGCAAAACCATGCCGGTCAGATGGCCACGGTGGCTCTGTCCATGCATTCTAAACAGCCAAAAAGAGCCATGATCAGTCTGGAAAAGGGCTACTTTGAAATTATGGAATTCCCAAGAGCGGATAAAGCTGTCTTTGTAGATGCCGAAAGTGGCGCGCGCACGGAAATTGCCGAAGGCAATTCCGCCGACGCGCTCTACTACGAAATGTGTGACATGGAACAGGCCATCCTGACCGGCAACACCACTCTGATGCGCTTAAGCCAAAGCAGGGATGTCATGGACATCATGACATCCCTGCGTTACCACTGGAATTTAAAGTACCCGGAAGAACTGTAAGCCCTTAAGACAACAGCATTCTGTCGTTGTCCAGCTCTTCCCCTACGGAAGACTTAAATTTTTGCAACAAGTCTGTTACCGTCAGGCCATTCCGGTCTTCTCCGGCAACATCATAAATAATCCTGCCTTTATCCATCATCACCGTCCGTGTTCCCAAATCCAGCGCGGACTGCATGTTATGGGTAATCATAAGGCAGGTTATTTTATTTTCCTCCACAATCTGTGTGGTCAGCTGCAGCACTTTTTCTGCGGTTCCGGGATCCAGAGCGGCAGTGTGTTCATCTAAAAGCAGAATCTTTGGTGGATTAATGGTAGCCATCATCAGGGTCAACGCCTGTCTCTGGCCGCCGGACAGCAATCCAACCGGCGAATTCATACGGTCTTCCAATCCCATATCCAAAAGGGCAAGCTTGTCACGGAACAGCTGCTTGTCCTTTTTGGAAATCATGCTGAACCAGCCACCGTGGCCTGCCGCAAGAGCAAGGTTTTCTTCAATACTCATGCCGGGTGCGCTCCCCTTCATCGGGTCCTGAAACAGCCGGCCAATGAATCTGGCCCGCTTATGCTCCGGCATAGCGGTAATATCTTTTCCTTCCAGTAAAATTCTGCCTTCATCCGTCAGGTAAGTTCCGGCAATAGCGTTAAACAGCGTGGATTTTCCCGCTCCATTAGCACCAATGATGGTAATAAAATCCCCGTCTTTTACATCCAAAGAAAGGTTATTTAATGCAATCTTTTCATCCGGTGTGCCTTTGGCAAAGACCATGGTTATGTTTTCTAATGTCAGCATATTAAACCTTCTTTCCCGCGCGCAGTTTTGCTTTCCGGACATATTCCGGCATTTTGGTCTTCACATATGGTCCCGCAATAGCAAGGACAACAATAATGGACGATACCAATTTCAGCATGAACGGTTGCATATGCAAACCGATAGCAATCTGATAAACCAGGCGGAAGACAACGGCTCCCAATACGGCACCAACGGCACGAAGTGGAATCTTTCCTCTTCTGACAAACACGCCGCCAATCAGGAGGGACGCCAGTGCCACAGTTACCATGCCGGTTCCAATGTTAATTTCTGCCTGCTTTTGTGTCTGGGCGAGTAAGCATCCTGACAATGCGGTAAAGGCATTTGCAATGCACAAACCAATAATGGTAGTTACTACCGGATTAATCGAAGAGGATTTTACCATATCCGGATTATTTCCCGTTGCCCGAATGGAAAGGCCCAGCTTTGTTTTTAAGAACAGGGAAAGGAATAACACAACTAAGACTACTGCTGCAAAGGAAATAATCAAGGTTTGTTTTCCTTCCAGGGCGGTTCCTTCTAATTGGGCTTTTAACAGAGAAAAAATAGTATCTGTATTATTTAAGTTCACCAGCGATGACTTCTTCATAACCGCTATATTAATGGAGTACAGACCCGTATTCACAACGATTCCGGCCAGCAGGCTGTCTATGCCAAGAACGGTCTGCAGAATTGCAGTTACAAAGCCGGATAACATACCAGACAGCATGGCTGCCGGAATGGCCAGGAACGGGTGTCCGCTGACAGCAACCATGGCACCGACTGCTGCACCAAGGGTGAAGCAGCCGTCGGTGGACAGGTCACACACGTTCAGCATGGAGTAGCTGAGGAACAGAGCTAATACGGTAAGCGAGGTAATCAGACCCAGCTCCAGGACGGTTTCCATCTGTCCCAAATCAAAGATAGCGGTAAAAGTTGACATTCTGTGTTCTCACTCTTTCTGTTTAGAAGCTTTCTGCGGTGGTCAAAGTTTTAATTTCGGTGCAATATGGTGCCGAGTTGGTTTTTACCGTTTCCAAATCAAAACCAAGGGCTTGGCAGGTTTCGGTATTAATGGTTGCAGTGCCGTTATCAAAGAATTTTACCGGATAGGTTGCCGGATCTTTTCCGTTTACTAAGATGTCAGAAATCATGTCGGCGGTTTGCTGACCAAGGGCTGCATAGTCAACACCGTAGCCAAGGAAGGCACCGTTCAGTGCAAAAGAGTCAGCGCCTGTGTAATGCGGGATACCGGCATTAGCAAGTGATTCATAAATGGACAGCTCAGAAACCATGATGGTGTTGTCGGTTGGGGTAAAGACTGCATCGCACTTGTCATTGATAATAGAGGATACGGCCTGTTGTACTTCTGTTGCGTTGGTGCCGGTGTATTCCTTGTAGGAGATGCCCTTCTTGTCCAGATACTTCTTGGCGTTTTCAATTGGCGTCTTGGAGGAATCCTGGCTCATGTCATACAGCAGTGCAATATTGTCAGCGTCCGCATCATTGGCAAAAATCAGGTCCATAATGGCGTCTGTGTTCAGATAGTCGGAAGTACCAGTAATATTGGCGCCGGGCTTGTCGTCATCCGCAACAAGGCCAGCACTGACCGGGTCAGATACGGCAGCAAACACAACCGGAATCTGGTTATCTTCCGTTGCGGCCTGCATGGCAACCGCTACCGGCGTAGCAACGCCAACCATCAGGTCTACGTTTGTGGAAACGTAGTTGGAAATAATCTGGTTCATAACGGAAGCGTCTCCGTTACAGTTCTGTACAGTTACGTCAAAGGTTACATTGTTTTCTTCTCCCAGGGTCTTCAACTGGGATTGGATGTTTTCTACAATCTGATTTAAAGAAGCATCATCTACATAATTGCAAATACCAATTTTATAGGTCTTTCCGGAGCTGCCGGATTCGGCCTTGCCGCAGGCCGCAAAGGCAAGCAGGGTGGCTACTAAAGTAACCATTGCAATCAGGCGATTTAAGTATTTTTTTACGGTATTGGAATTGGTATTGGTATTGGTGTTATAGGTTCTCATGGTAATTTCCTTTCTTTGGTACAGTTAAAGTTAGCGTTAAATTTGTTTCTTGCTTAGCTCCGCCATCGCCATCGTTTACTCATTCTGTACATCTTAGAAATCCCCTTTGCATTACAATGCTCAAATTTTGAAAATAAAAAAATCCTGTCCCAGCAAAACTGCTGGGACAGGATAACTAACTTAACCTGTGGTGCCACCCGGCTTGCCCTAAGCACTTACCTGCTTAAAGCCACTTTCCGTACTTCTTACGCTTTCACGTTACTTCATACGTTGTCTTTGTTGACGGAGATACAAGCTCCGGCGCCCCTACTGATTCCTGTTCGGTTTGCCCTCAGAAGTCCATTCCATTTTCTGCTTCCTACTGTAATTTCACCATCTACAGCTCTCTTTTCAGGAAGGGGAGAAAATTTACTACTCTTCTTCAACGGTTTGTTCGTTTTTGAATTTGTGACCATTCTAGTCAAATGAGTCTTCTCTGTCAAGAGCGTCTTCCAAAAATTGCCACAAAAAAGTTAGCTTAGTTTTTCCTGAAGCAAGACACACCTTTCCACTGAAACGTGTTATTATGTGGCAGTAGCCACTTGGCACAGCACAAACTTTGCGCATATACTGCGCTTATTATAACAGGAGGAAATTTTCATGGTAAAACACATCATTATCTGGACCTTGAAAGAAGAATTCAACGAAGCACAAAAAGCCGAAATTAAAGAAGGCATTAAGGCCAATTTGGAATCCCTGAAAGGTCAGATTCCAGGCCTAGTTGACATTAAAGTAGAAATCAACGGCCTTGCCTCCTCTACCGGAGACTGCCTGCTTGACACTACCTTTGAAAATGCCGCTTCCCTTAGCGGATATTCCAAGCACCCCGCCCATGTAGCAGTTGCCAACACCTATGTTCGGCCTTACACTGCCATTCGTAGCTGCTTTGACTTTGAAGTGTAAAGTCTTATTTGCCTGCATCCGTGTGCGCATAAGAAATCCAATCCAGCTTATCTTGTAATAGTTCTTTGGTTACCCCTGTCACTTTTGACAGGGGTGTTTTTCCATATTCCCCTGCCAACCAGTCCAAATAAGAATAAGCAATGCAAACAGCAGTCAAGTCACCAACAATCAGCCGCTCTTCCTTGTCTCTACCCGTGCTGGCTTTCAGGTCCACGCGAATCAACTTGCTAATGGTATTTTTAAAGCTGTTCCGGAACGAAGCCAGGTTGTCTTCCTTGGCAACATACCGGAAGAAGTCAATTTCCTGATACATAAAGCTGTTTAAAATCTCCAGGAACCGATCAATGTTGAACTCTGACTCGCCGGAAACAAGGTCCACAATTTCCGCTTCCATATCATCCACAAATTCCGTAAACACGTCTTCAACGGTATCATAATGGGAATAAAAGGTCATGCGGTTAATATCAGCCCGTCTTGCAATGTCAGAAACGGTCAGCTTGTCATATCCTTTTTCCATGACCAGCGCAATGAAGGCCTTCCGGATTTCCTTCTTATTTTTTTGAAATCTTCTGTCGTCCGATACCTTGTACATTTCCCAACACTCCTTTTCATTTTCTTATCAAATTATTATCATTTGATAATTAAACATCACATTGTATAGTTTTGCTCATTGTTTTGATTTTGTCAAAGAAATATAGTTTGGGTGAAGAGAAAATCTACACGAAAGGTAGGCTTTATGAAATGAATTTATATGAAAAACTGGTTTCGGGGTATCCTTCCGGCGATGTATCGCCACAGGATTTTATTGACCATCTGTCCATTGGCGCAGACGGCTGGGTTATGGCGTGGATTTCCATTGCACTGGCTGTTATCTTCGGCCTTTTGGTCTACATTATTCCCATCTATCTGACAGAAAAAGATAAGTGCGGACCCTACCCGGTCTGGCTTCACACCTTCTACTGTGCAGCGGACTTCATGGGAATCTGGGTTTTCCTGGACGCCTGGAAAAACTATAACCACTTCCTGTTGTTCCTTCTTCTTGCCATCGGCGAGGCAGTTTGGGTTGGTATGGAAATCTACTGCTTACAAAGAGCACTAACCTACGAAAAGGACATCAACTGGAAACCGGGCACTCCATTCAAATCCCGGCTGACCGACGTTTTAATTCAGGTGCTTTGCTTCTATGTTGGTTTGAACTTCCTTCGTTTTGAGCTGCATGACAGCACCATGTGGAAGTTCTGGATCTTCACCCAGGTCCTGATTACCATTGTTCCGGGTCTGGAATTGAACAAGCGTGGCTACCGGGAAGGAAACAACCTTTGGCTTCACATTGTACTGATTTGTGTAGCAGTAGTTTCGTTCAACCCGTGGTGCAACATGTGGGCCTGCATTGCCCCGGATTTCTTCTCCATTTCTGAAAATCCATGGTATTACATTATGGGCGTTATTTGCCTGATCATGGCCATCCGTGGACTGGTAATTTACCAGAAGCTGCCGGAAAAAGGCACTGTTGCTACGAAGAACAAATAAGGACTCTGACCCCAGTTAAAACAAAAGCTGAAAAAGGGCACCCGTAGCGGGTGCCCTTTTTCTTTGTTGTTTTACTTGAGGCTGGATTGTGTAGCCTTGTTTTCTGTGGTTGATTTTGGAGGCTCTGCGCCACTTGGAGCCTCTACGGCAATCGGTTGCTCTACCTCGCCGGGCTGTTCTGCACTTGGATCCGATAGTTGCGCCTCCGCCAGGGCATCCCGTTTTTTGTTGTATAGGAACATCCACAAAGCCATGGCACAGATAATAATGTAGCCCAAAATGCTGTACTTGTCCGGTACCTGGCCAAACAGGAAGAAGCCCAGGACGGTGGAAAAGATAATCTGCGAGTAATCATAAATGGAGATTTCTTTTGCCGGTGCATGATAATACGCTGCCGTAATGCCGAACTGGCCACCGGCGGCTGCAAGACCTGCTCCAAAAAGCGTCAGCACTTGCAATCCCGTCATCGGATGGAAATTAAAAATCAGGTACGGCAAGGTTACCACGCAGGAAAATCCGGAGAAGAACAGAATAACGGAAGAACCTTTTTGTCCTCTCTGCCCCAAAAGGCGAACCATGGCGTAGGCAAAGCCTGCTCCCAGTCCTCCGCATAAGCCAATCAGGGACGGAACCAATTCCATATTGGCAAAGGTGGGTTTAATGACGAACAGACTTCCTATGAAAGCACCAACTACTGCCAATATTTGCACCGGTGTCATCTTTTCTTTCAACACAAAATAGGAAAAGATAATGACAAAAAACGGAGACATTTTATTCAGCATGGATGCATCTGATAACACCAGATGATCTACCGCATAAAAATTACACAAAATTCCAACCGTACCGGTTATGGAGCGAAGGAGCATGTACTTCAGATTGCCCTTCTCAATTTTAAAACCTTCCTTATTTTTCAGAATCATGATCAGTGCAATAAAAAAGGCTACCAGATTTCTGAAAAAGCTTTTCTGTACAGAAGGAAGATCTCCGGAAAGCCGGACAAAGGCATTCATAAATGCAAATGACAGTGCCGACAACGTAATATATAGGATTCCCTTGTATCTGGATTTCATGCTTTCCACTTCCTTGCTGAACAATATACCATTTTCCCGGCAGGTTTCAAGTTGTCCCCTTTTAGAAAAACGACAAAATTCAAGAAACTGTGGCAGAAACAAAAAAATAGGTATAACATGGACATATTAGGAAAAATGCAAAGGAGGGGAAATTATGCTCGGTGGAATCCTATGGTTGCTGCTCTACAGTGTTGTTGCATTGATTGGGCTGTTCCTAACTGTAAAGTATGGAAAAACAATCGGAAAAATCGATGATGACAAAAAATAACACTTAGCGCTTTTTGAAAGAAGGAGAAAATTTATGGGTACTTTAGAAAAAGTAACAATAGCCGGTCTTGTCGTTCCTGACGAGCCGATCTACACGGTCCTTACCATTGTATCCGGTATCTTTTGGACTATTGCTTACATTAACATTATTTACCGTGGCTTCAAAGACAAAGCTTGCGGTATGCCACTGATGGTTCTTGGACTTAACTGGTCCTGGGAATTCATCTTCGCATTCATGGGAGACCCGTTCTTCCCGAAAGGATCTTTCTTCCATGTAACGGATCAAACCATGGTTCAAAGAAGTGTTGATGCTGTTTGGTTCATCTTTGACTGCATCATCCTGTATCTGAAGTTTAAGTATGGTCGTGAAGAATATAATCATGCTCTTCCGGGCTTCGGCAAAAAGATGTTCATTCCTTATGTTCTGTTTATCTTATTTGTATCCTTCCAGGCAGTATGGTTCATCTCCATTGAATTGGAAGACTACCAGGGTGCTTATGCCGCATATCAGCAGAACATCTTCATTTCCGCACTGTTCCTGCCGTTGCTGTTAAGACGTGGTAACACAGATGGACAATCCATGATTATAGCAATCAGTAAATGTATTGGCACACTTGCACCAGACGCTATGGGAGCTGTTGTTCTGTTACGCTCCTATCATGTACCGCTTTCTCAGTTCCTGCTTATGGAAACCATGCCGTACATGAAGCTTCTTATTGGCTCCTGCCTCATGTTTGACCTTGTCTACATTATTACTCTGTACAGAGCATTCAAGAAGGAAGGCAAAAATCCATGGACCCGCAAGCCGCTTCCTGGCTATGTTCAGTCCGATGACCCACACGTTTGGGTTCCAGCAGAGGTTGCTGCCGGAAATGCTCCTACTCCTGAAAAATATTCCGAACGTTTTATGGCTGGTATTAAAGCCGCACAAAGCAGCCGGAAACAATAATATATAATAGAATTTATGCAGAAGGGCCGTACCTATTTGGTACGGCCCTTTTTATAGCTATTTGTTATAAAATTTTAGTCTAGACCCTTACAGTTAAAATCCGTAAATTCGCTGTCTTGAGAAAGGGCGCCGCCATCTTTAAATACAGAAAGGGCGTCATCGTCATCCAAAAGGAATGCGTTAAACCATTGAATAGTGTAACGGGCATACTGATCTGGGTAATACCAGGCAGAACAGTGTTCGCAGAGTTTACAGGAAGCGTATGCTGCCGGTCCAGCGGATGCTTTATAGGAAGGTTTTACATACTTGGAAGCAGGAACAACCTCATCCAATTGCGAGCTAAGATACAGAGCAGGAACCGTTACTTTGGCGGCTTCGTCTGCAGTAGACTTCCCCATAATGGAAACAATTGCCTTAATGCGGGAGTCTACAGAAGAAGCATTGACGGCAGCCTGTCCACCCAAAGAGTGTCCGGTGGAGCCGATTTTGTCCAAGTCAAGCCGATCGTAGAATAAGCCATCCTGGTCAGCGTTGATTTCATAGGCAAAGTCTACTGAATCGCGAGTAGAAACACCATCATCGGTTAGAAGATCTGTATCAGCAATGACAATATAACCAGCATCCACAATTTCCTCAATAATCCCATAATAAGTTTGAACCGGACACCAAGAACCGTTCGCCCAGGTAATTACCGGATAGGTTTTGTTGTTCTTCAGCATATCTGCAGGATAATAAACGTACTTGCCTATACCAAGTACATTTAGGTTGTTCCACGCATAAACGCTGTCAGACAGCTTATCTGTAGTAACCGTTACCGTAATGCCTGGGAAGGTAAATTTCAGATCTGTATTTGGCCTTTCTGCTGCAAAGGCACTGATGCTAAAAGAAAGCGCCAGAGTCAAAGCCAGTAGAACAGCAATGAGCTTTTTCTTCATAACAAATTCTCCTTTTTGTAAAGCTACAATGTAGTTTACAAGGTGAGTTTTTGCTCATCAATAGCACGCATTTGATTGTTAAATAAAAAACGTTTGGTCAGCTCCAGCCTTTCCAAACGTCCGGCTGATACCCCAATGTAGACTGCTTGCCGTTACGCACTACCGGAGTCTTGATAACCTGCGGGTTGTCCAGGACTTTCTGCAACTTATCTTCTTCCGAAAGATATTTAATCAGGGCCAACAGGTCTCGGTCTTTCCCGTCCCAGTTAATCATATTTTCAAGGCCGCCGTTTGCCTGCGCCACGGAATTAAATTCGCCCTTGCTCATGCCCTTCTCTTTCATATCAACAAACTGATATTTTATGCCGCGCTCTTTAAAGAACCGCTCGGCTTTCTTTGTGTCATTGCACTTTTTGGTGCCAAAGATTTGTATATTCATGTGCGCACCTCCGAGGGGAATTATAGCATATTACCGACTGCTTGGTTTTATTTCTCCTCCCTGGCGATTCAGCTGATTACCTTGCCTGAAAACGCCCTGCTTTACTGGGCCATTTACACCTTTTTCAATTGGGAAAGCCGCTCTGGTGTTGAAGCACCAAAGCGGCTTAACTGAATCACGTTCGCTCCAACCTTAGTCAGATAGCACTTATCCGGCTGGGTCTAGTTGTTTCAGTCTTACTTGTGTGGCAAATTTGCACTGCCACAGCTGTTTGCCACACGGAATCCACTTTTGTGTGGCAAACCAAGCATCAACCCCAGATTTGCCACCATAATCAGCATCCACCAAGCAGGCGCCGACTATTCCAGTCCTACTTGTGTGGCAAACTTGCACTGCCGCAGCTGTTTGCCACACGGAATTCACTTTTGTGTGGCAAATCAAGCATCAATTATAGATTTGCCACCATAATCAACCTCCGCCAAGCAGGCGCCGACTATTCCAGTCCTACTTGTGTGGCAAACTTGGCACTGCCACAGCTGTTTGCCACACGGAATTCACTTTCGTGTGGCAAATGAAGCATTAACCCCAGATTTGCCACCATAATCAGCATCCACCACGCAAGTTCCAGCTGTTTCAGCCTTCCTCGTGTGGCAAACTTGGCACTGCCACAGCTATTTGCCACACGGAATCCACTTTTGTGTGGCAAATCAAGCATCAACCCCAGATTTGCCACAATAATCAGCATCCGCCAAGCAAGATCCAGCTGTTCCAGCCCTGCTCGTGTGGCAAACTTGGCACTGCCACAGCTGTTTGCCACACGGAATTCACTTTTGTGTGGCAAATCAAGCATCAACCCCAGATTTGCCACCATAATCAGCATCCACCACGCAAGTTCCAGCTGTTCCAGCCCTACTCGTGTGGCAAACTTGGCACTGCCACAGCTGTTTGCCACACGGAATCCACTTTTGTGTGGCAAACCAAGCATCAACCCCAGATTTGCCACCATAATCAGCATCCACCAAGCAGGCACCAGCTGTTTACACGCGAACTTCCGTTGATAATTAAAACCTTACGCACTTTTTCATCTCCATTCCTTATTCATATTTCCACAAATGCTCCGGTATACAATACGCAGCAACAGACAATCCGTTGGATTCATCTATTACTTCACTGTCTGAGACCATGGGCAGTTACAAGTTCATCGGTTCAATCCCACATTCCGCAAAGCTCTATCTCCAGAATGTTTCCGCACCATGGACAACGAACTTTTCTATTTATTTTATTACTCATGTTTTCGGTAAATCCGGGCACAACGGTTGTGTGACCATTGCATTTTGCACACCTGTGGTCATATTTTTCAAACAATTCATAATTTTCTCTAAGTTCAAATTCCGTTATGTATTCATAGCCTTTCCCTGCGCCCCATAGAAACCTGTTTTCAACTTTTCAACCGTCTCTTAATATACCTTTGGGTAGGCAAATCCGTCACCTACTGATGCATAAAAGGTATATCCGCATTTTTGGCATTCACAACCGCAATCCAACCCCATTATTCATCGCCACCCATCCTTTACGTGTAGATTCAGTAACCTTAATTATTCTGTTAATGAATTACTCATCTGCCGCCAGCAACCCATTCAGCAGTCTCTCCCGATTGTTTATAAACATTTCTGTAACCCTGTAGCTCTCAGTTTCTTCATAACTACATGCATGAATACTTCCATCGTCAAAGCAGAAAATGTCTGCATTTGGAATACCCAGTAAGATTGGAGAATGCGTTGCAATGATAAACTGCGCTCCTTCATTGGCAGCCTGATATATTTCCCTTAGTACTGTCAACTGCCTCTGAGGCGATAAAGCTGCTTCAGGCTCATCAAACAGATAAAGACCGTTAGGACGAATATTATTTTGCACCAGTTTCAGGAAACTCTCTCCATGAGATCTGTCATGGTAATGCTCCGATGGGTGTGAACAATCTGCATATTCTTCTTCCTGCGTCGCAACATTATAGAAGCTTTCCGCTCTCAAAAAATATCCCCATCGTTCCTTTCGGTGTCCCCTAGAAAGTCGTATGGCATCGCACAACTCCGAATGCGTATCACGGGTAGAAAAAGAATAATTCTTGGTTCCACCTTCCGGATTAAATCCATGTGCTATGGCAATCGCCTCAAGCAGGGTTGATTTTCCGGTTCCATTTTCTCCAACAAGAAATGTTACCGGTTTTGAGAATTCAATTTTATCAATATCCCTCAAGGCCTCTATTTTTCTGAGATAACTGTTTTCATCTACTTTATTCCAGTCAACAAAAACACCCTGAATAAACTGATTGTTCATATTACATAAACTTCTTTCCGGCTCCCCATGCATCGCCGACTTTCTCGCCAACTACATGTTAAGGCATTGTTAAACGGATCAAAGGTGATCGGAGCCACCTCCTGGTTCCGATAAGCACGTTTTTAATAAACACTTATTCAATTATGATAGGCTTCGCAAATTGCCATATTTCTCCACACTCAGAGCAGTAAAAGAAGAAGTTCTTTTCTATTTCTGGATTACATTTAAGCATGTATCCCTTCCCGCATGCCATACACTTAATTTTTTCTCCATTATTTAGTTTTTCTAGCAAAGACAATGCTTGCCGTGTTTTCCTCTTTAAAAGTTCACCAAGCCTAGGAACCACAGAAATACCGCCATCCCAATTAGCGAAATCGGAAGTACCCATGACACATCATCAGCCCCACAGTATACAAGTCCGGCGAACCCCAAGAACAGCGCTATTATGTGAAGTAAACAGCCCTTCATAAATTCTTCCTCCATTTTGTTCGGTCTATTTAAGTGTAGGTGCAAATAATCGGATTCGTAAGCATCTAAAAGGGTGGCTATACGCCAAAAACTGACAAATAACCATCACAAAAAATGCAGATCTGACAGTAAAAATCCGGCAAAAAGGGTGGTTATCTGCCCAAAAACGGCCTTTAGTCACCCCTGATAGAGCCAACTTGCCAGGCGCCTTATCGTTTACTCATTAGCGGCAGTGGATGTTTCGGCATCCTCTTTTCCCTTCTCTTCTCAATGCTACACCAAGCCTCCCCGATTAATCAACGAACCACTGTCCAAAAAATGGGACAGTACAATCGAAGAAGTCCAGCAAAAGAAAAAAATTTGCGAAAAGGCGCGAAAAGGACCGGCTAAGCACAATAAACTTTGCCGTTCCTTGCAACATAGCCCTGTACAAACACGCAGGCAAAAAAGGGCCCACTCTGCACAACACAGAGCGAGTCCTTACTCATTACACATTAATCTTGCATCCCAATTGCGCCCTCTGCAATTGCCCTCAGCAATTACCTCAGCAGTACTGGTCAAAGAACGCTATCATAGTTTTTTC
>CAVCCW010000035.1:0-17940 GCA_963600825.1 Bacteroidaceae bacterium
ATAATATTCAGTTAGCAGAGCAGACATCAGACCTGCTACGGGATAGTGTACGAGAGCTGCGGAATGCTGGAAAGTTAAATCTTTCACTACTTAACATTTTGCCGATTGATGAGGAAGAATTTGAAAGTACACCACTGTTTGAATGTATGTATGATATGACAGTGGAGATGATGCAGGAAGAAGAGTTTTTAATTTGCAAGAATGGTTCTTATGTTTCTCCGGAGAATGCCAAAATTGCTAGAGGAAACGATTTCTCCGAGGTGCTTACTGATGAGCTCTTAACAGAGCTTATTGATGATGACAGGGAATATCATTGGCTTCCTACAGTGCTTACAGAAACGAACAAGCAATATAAGGATCTGTACTCATTTTTGACGGATACTTTGGAAATAGAAGTTATGCGTCCGGAAAATATGAGTGGATATTTCAATGGGAACAGAGTATTCCTGCCAAATAGAGATGATGATTGGCTGGTAAAGCTTTACACCATGTATGAGAAGGTGGGAGGTGCCTTCGCTAAGCAACGTGGTGGATCTAATATGCTGACGGCTGAATTTATTAAAACTTCTAAAGGAACGTTTGTATCTCCGTATAGAAGAAGTGACGGTAAACAAAACTATAGATATAGCTTTACATATCGTGGATACGAGAATTCAACATATCTTCCTAACGTTTTCTTACCTTCAAAAAATACAGCACAAATGGCTGATCTTCCTTTTGTTGATGAAGAAATCTATCGCAAATGTGAACATTTCTTCAAGGAAATTTTGTCGTTGCAGAAGCCGAATGAATATGAATTTTTTATTAGAAATTTTGAAAAACGTTACAAGGAGGGTAGGAAAATATCTGATGACCAGCACATTACAGATGTGAAGCATTTGTTGAAGTATAAATTAAATGAGGACTACCGGGATGAAATCGACGATTTGATCCAAAAGTATTTAGTGCTCAAATGTAATAAAGATGGCAAAAGCTCTTATGTAAGTCCGTTCCGCGAAAATGTATACTTCTCCAAAACGGAGGACGGAATGAGTATTGAGTATTATTTTAAAAATATTCAGAAATGTGCTTATGTGGATTTGGATTTCTATCAGATTGAAGATATTGGTGAAGATAAGCTAAGTCTGCTAGGTGTTTCTAGAGAGATTGCAAACGGCCAAAACAGGACAAATGGTGAATATTATACTGGAAATCCAGGAAGACAACCTGAATGGACTACATACGGGGCCTTTAGATGGAAGCTTACATTGAAGAAGCTAGATGAAGTTTTAGAGTATATTTCAAGTCATCCTAAGGCGGCAGATTCAATGGCAAAATCTAGCTTCATATTCCGGTTTTTGCAACAGAACGAAAGCCATTTAATGGGTGATGTGCACATTGGTGGTAGTACACCGAATAAGCATAACGTTTTCTCGGAAATTGTTAATACATTGCGACATGATGGCGAAGCATATCGTTACTATGGCTCATCCTGGAACGGAAAGTGGTTATATACAGAGTCTGGGGAATTGGTATCACAAAAAGAGATTTCCAAAAGAAATCTGCATCCGCAATTATATGGTGATATTAGTTGGGATTCGTCTCTGTATGATATTCTAGGATTTGCAAAAAATAATGCTGATCAGCTTGAGGATGCAGCGAAAGATTACGATCGCCTTTCTGATGAGAAAAAAGAACAGTATTTTGAAATAGAAATTCAGAGAAGATATGGCATCCCTGTTGCTGAGATAGAAGAACTATTGGAAGGAAAAGTTCCGACAGAGCGAAAGACCAGAAAGTCCGTTGAAGATGAATTTGAATTTCCTTCGTCAAAAGTTAAAAATTGGGATTCGTTGCGCAAGCATGTGGCAGAAGTGCTATGTTTTGCAAATCCAGTCAAATATGAGTATGTGGTGCGTAAAATTAGAGTAAGTCGACCGGCCAGTGAAGTGCAAGCTTATCTGAAGAATATGTATAAGGTTGATGGGAAGTACAAGTATGCTTGCCAGATGTGTCATGATGCATTTGCAAATGTGGAGATGTGCCAGATTGCAAATGAGCCAGGACTTGAGTTGGATGCAATGAATTTGTGTCTGTGTCCGAATTGTGCTAGAGAGTACAAAAGGATTCGAGTTAATTCTGGTAAAACAAAATTGTTCCTGAGCAACATAGCAAAATTGGAAGACTCAAAAATCAATGGTGTGGACCCGGTTGAGCTAGATTTTGATGGTGAGTCAATCTGGTTTACACAGTCGCATATTGCGGAAATCAGAGAACTTATGGCACTACAGAAAGAGGCTGAAAATTATAAGACATTGAAGAAGCTAGAAATTAGGGAACGCGGAGAAGAAGAGCCGGATAGTGCTGAAATGGATGTTTATAAGGAGTATGTAGGCAAGCGTATTTATCATAAGGGACATAAAGCTTATGGCACAGTAGTTAGCTGTGATGGAACATATATAGAGGTACATTTTGAAGATGGCCATCGTGCAAATCAGAATGTGAGATTTTCCTTACAGACGTGCCTTGAGAAAGAACTGTTACAGTTGGTATAGGAGACGATTGAGTGGATATCAAATATGAATATTATTGGGAAAAGTGGAATCGGAATCCTTTCGGAGAATGTAAAAGCTTGGAGAAAAGAGCTTAATGTTATCTCATCGGCTGAGCGGAACTTTTATTAGCAGATCTTACAACACAAGGAGAATCTACAATGAAATTAATCCATTTATCTGATCTACATTTAGGCAAGCGTGTGAATGAATATTCAATGCTTGAAGACCAGGAATATATACTCAAGAAGATTATTAATATTGTAGATGCAGAAGCTCCTGACGGGGTAATCATTGCAGGGGATGTTTATGACAAATCAGTTCCTTCTGCAGAAGCAGTACAACTGTTTGATGATTTCCTTGTTAAGCTTTCCGAACGAAATTTGGAAGTATTTATCATTAGCGGAAACCATGACTCGCCAGAAAGAATTTCATTTGGGTCACGTATTATGGATGCAAAAGGAATTCATATATCTCCTGTATATGACGGCACGGTTAAGCCTTTTTCAATGCGGGATAAATATGGAATAGTTGAGGTGTACATGCTTCCCTTTATTAAACCTGCTCATGTACGCAGATTTTGTGAAGAGGAAATTGCCACCTATACAGATGCCATTCAATTTGCAATTTCAAAGATGAATGTGAATCCAGATAATCGAAACATATTGGTTACACATCAATTTGTAACGGGATCTTCACGCTCAGACTCCGAAGAAATCTCTGTTGGTGGAACAGATAATGTTGATGCCAAAGTTTTTGAACCGTTTGATTATGTTGCTCTTGGACATATCCACTCACCTCAAAATTGTGGTTCAAAAGCAATCCGTTATTGCGGAACTCCATTGAAATATTCTTTCTCCGAGGCCAAAGATAAAAAATCAGTGACAATAGTTGAACTGGCTGAAAAAGGAAATGTAAGCTACAGAACAGTTGACCTTATCCCTAAACATGATCTTGTTGAATTGAAAGGGACATACCAAGAGCTTACGTTGAAGTCATTTTACGAAAATACCAATTGGCCGGAGGATTATACGCATATTACGCTAACGGATGAAGAAGATGTCCCGGATGCTATTGGAAAACTCAGAACTGTGTATCATCGTCTTATGAAGCTGGATTATGACAACAAGCGCACTCGTTCTAATATGGAAATAAGCACTGTGTCAGATGTTGAAACGAAATCACCAGTAGATCTTTTTGCTGATTTTTATGAATTACAGAACAATCAGCCGATGAGCAATGAACAGACTGAGTTTATGAGAAACTTGATTGAAAAGATATGGGAGGGCAAGGTATGAGACCATTAAAGCTGACCATGTCCGCGTTTGGCCCTTATGCCGGCAAAACAGTTCTTAATTTAGAAAATCTGGGTACAAGCGGGCTGTATCTTATTACGGGAGATACAGGCGCAGGAAAAACCACTATTTTCGATGCAATTACTTTTGCTTTGTACGGAAAGGCAAGTGGTGATACTCGGGAAACATCCATGTTCCGGTCAAAATATGCAAGTGCAGACACTCCTACAGAAGTGGAATTAGTATTTTTCTATGATGGAAAAGAATATACGGTGAAGCGTAATCCGGAATATACCCGGCCTAAGACTCGTGGAGAAGGCTTTACTGCCCAAAAAGCGGAAGCTGAACTTATTTATCCGGACGGGCGGGTGGTAACAAAGCTCCGGGAAGTGGACGCTGCTATACGCGATATTATGGGAATTGATTGTGAGCAGTTTTCACAGATTGCCATGATTGCACAAGGAGATTTTTTGAAGCTTCTGCTTGCTTCAACGGAAGATCGTAAGGGGATTTTTCGTCAGATATTCAAAACCGATTTGTATAATTCGTTGCAAACGAAATTAAAGCAAGAGACTAGCGTACTCAGTAATCAGTGTGATTCAGCCAAAAACAGCATCAAGCAATATGTTGATGGCATACTTTGTGACGAAGACGATGCCCTGAGCATTGAAGTGAAAAATGCTAAAGATGGGCTTCTTCCTACCGATGAGGTCATGGCGCTAATTGAGCGGTTGCTTGAACAGGACAACGAAAAATATGCGGACCTGAAAAAATCAATTGATGCATATGACCGCCAGCTTGAAACCATTAATGGAAATCTTGGTAAAATTGAGGAACAGGAAAAAGTCAGAAATTCGCTTGAGACGACTAAGAAAAATTTGGCTGCGGCGGTTGATACCCAAAAGGAATTACAGATTGCTTTTGACGAAGAAGAAAAGAAGATTCCTGATCGGGAGAGCCTTGCAAAAGAAAAGGCAAAAATAGAGGCAGAATATTCACGCTATGATAGCCTGGCAAAACTTGAAGAAGAAATTCAAGGTGCTAAGAGAGAACTTTCTGAAAAAGAAGAACGTCTAAAAGACAAAAAGACGCAATATAACCAGAAAGTAGACTCTTTTAAGGCACTCAAAAAAGAGTATGATTCGCTGACTGATGCAGGTGTAGGAAAAGAAAAACTGGAAAATAGCCTTGAAAAGGCTATTGCCAGACAAAGAAACATAAACAC
Source organism: Bacteroidaceae bacterium (assembly GCA_963600825.1). Classification (GTDB taxonomy): domain Bacteria; phylum Bacillota; class Clostridia; order Oscillospirales; family Acutalibacteraceae; genus RUG420. The sequence continues at coordinate 5,052 of CAVCCW010000035.1, forward strand.
TGTTTCTGAAACGCTCAAAGCTTGGCACGACTTGAGTGACGAATTGGAGACCCTTCAGCAGAATTATACTCAGGCGTCAGATGCATATAAAGATGCAAAAGAGAATTACGACACGATGCACGACGTTTTTTTTGCCGAGCAAGCAGGGATACTTGCTGAGAAATTACAAGATGGTATACCTTGTCCGGTTTGTGGCTCTTTGGAACATCCTTGTACCGCAAAGAAATCAGAAAGTGCTCCCACCGAAGCTCAGCTAAAAAAAGCAAAGGCTACTGCCGAAAACGCACGCAAGGACGTCGAAAACAAAAGTGGTTGTTGCAAAACCACAAAAGCCAAACTTGAAGATAAAACAACAGAGTTGGAAAAACAGGTCAAAGAGCTGTGGCCGGATATTTCTCTAGGGGCAGCGGAAGATAGCCTTTTAGATGAGCAAGCGGCAGTTGCGGCTAATATTACCGAACTCAAAAGGGCCATAAATGCCGAAAAAGAAAAAATTGTGCGCAGAGATGAGCTGGAAAAGACTATACCGGAAGTAGAAAGTAAACTAAATGAGACAAAGGAAGATATCTCCGCTTATGATAGGAATTTGCAATCTAAAAAGTCTGCTTTAGCTGTGAAGGAGGATACTTTTAACGAAGAAAAAGAAAAACTTCCTTTTGAAAGTAAGAACGAGGCTAAGAAAAAGGCAGCCTCACTGGAACTCCAAATTAAAGAAATGAAGGAGGTTTATGACAACGTACAAGGAAAATTGCAGGACTCCCAAAAGGAAATTGCAGGATATAAATCAACTGTTGAAGAGCTTTCAAATCAGCTTTCTTCCAGTTGCGAGTTTGACAAGAACAAAATGTCAAAGGAAAAAGAAGATATAGGAGCGAAAAAAGGAATTGCTGATGACTTGTTTAAACAGATTTATACTCGGATAGATTCAAATACAAATGTGCTTCAAAACATCCGTAACAAAGCAAGCAATCTTGTTGATCTTGAAAAACGCTATGTATGGATGAAATCACTATCAAATACAGCAAACGGGACCATTTCCGGCAAAGAAAAGGTAATGCTGGAAACCTATATTCAAATGACATATTTTGACCACATTGTTGCACGTGCCAACTCGCGCTTTATGGTTATGTCCGGAGGACAATATGAATTAAAGCGCAGAAAAGAAGCAGAAAACAATAAGAGTCAAAGTGGACTGGATCTTGACGTAATAGATCACTATAACGGAACAGAAAGAAGCGTAAAAACCCTCTCTGGTGGAGAATCCTTCAAGGCATCGCTTTCGCTTGCTTTGGGGCTTTCTGATGAAATCCAGGCATCTGCTGGTGGAGTAAAACTTGATACGATGTTTGTTGATGAGGGATTCGGTTCGCTTGATGAAGAGTCACTTGACCAAGCCATGAGAGCACTTTCTGGTCTTGCTGATGGGAACCGTCTTGTTGGTATTATTTCTCACGTTTCTGATTTGAAAGAACGCATAGATAAGAAAATTGTTGTAACAAAAGATCGGGACGGAGGAAGCAAAGCAAGTATTGAAATGGATGTATAAATTCTATACGGATTAAAAGGGGATTCTGTCATGAAATTACACCAGCACTTTCTCCAACCACTTTTAGCAATCACCACAATCACCTGCATTCTGCTTTCCACCTCTGGCTGTGGCTGTCAAAAGAAGGAAGAAAGCCAAATCGCAGAGGAAAGCAGATGCTTTTTCAAAATAGAAAGAATCGATATCCCGGAGAGTGAAGAGGAAAGGCAGCGGCTGAAAAAACAGAATTTCAAGAACGCTGCAGAGGATGCTTATACGGGATAAATCGGGATTTGTAGGAGGAAATTTTTAATGAATATTACAGTTTATCTTGGTGCAAGTGAAGGAAACGACCCGTGTTTACGAAAAGCAGTTGATGAATTGGGAACATGGATTGGAAACAGCGGAAACGCACTTGTTTACGGTGGCTCTAAAGGTGGTTTAATGGGAGCATTGGCAGACAGTGTATTGAAGGCAGGCGGTAATGTTACGGGTGTTGAGCCGAGTTTTTTTATTGAAAATGAGTTTCAACATGATGGGCTGACAAAACTGATTGTGACTAAGGATATGTCTGAGAGAAAAAACAAAATGATTGAGTTGGGAGAAGCCTTTATTGCTTTTCCAGGTGGTACGGGAACATTAGAAGAAATTGCAGAGGTAATGTCGAAGGTGTCTTTGAAACATTTGGATGCACCCTGCATTCTCTACAATCTGAACAATTACTACGATGATCTGAAAGCACTTCTAAATCACATGATCGAAAAAGGGCTGTCCTCCAAGGAGCGGCAGGAGGGGATCTATTTTGTTGAAAATCTGGATGATATAAAGCGAATCTTGAGCCTGGCATAACTTCAAGTTGGTTACTTCCACCAATACTCCTTCACTGACTCCGGCAGCAGTTCGCACAGCGCGGCTGCTGCCGTTTCCGGCGTCAGCGAAAATTTGCCGTAGACCCAGTCCTTATACATGTAGGAAACGCCGCGGCAGAAGACTTCCACCTGGAGCTTCTCCACCTCGGTGAAGCCTTCGCCGCCGCGGTTGCATTTGGTAACCGCTTCCGCAAAGGAGTAGGAGTATTCAAAAATGTAATTCATAAAGGAGTTAAAGCCGGTGGACTCAAACGCGTATTTAACCGGGTTCAGAGTGCTTTTTCCGGCACTGAACAGCTTTGTGAATAAATCATAATAACTGGAAGAGTTGCCTCCTGTGCCATATTGGTCCAGGAGGCATTTATAGTTGTAATTCATGACGTCATACTTGTCTTTAAAATGGCGGTAGAAGGTAGCTCTGCTGACGCCGGCCTCAGCAGCAATCCGGTTAACGGAGATATCTTCAATATTCTTGGTTTTAATCAGGCGGTTAAACGCTCTGAGAATATCCTGCATAGTGCGTTCGCTCATTGGTGTGGCCTCCTTGATACAATACACCAAAAGTGTATCATAATGAGACAAAAACAGGAATATGTTTCTTTCTTTCTGCGGCCTATTCAGCGCATAATGAAATCGTTAATAAATTATCAAAGAAGGGATGAAGTTTATGTTTGAAAAGGGCCACAAGTTTACAGAAGGCGAAAACAAATGTCTTGAGGAATACCGCAAAGAAACAGCCGGTCAGCCGCCAAGAAAAAATCTTCTGAAACTGATTACACACGTCAATATGTTCAACCCAGTGCCGTCCGTGGATTCCTGGGAGTACATTTTCTTCAACCGTATTCTGAATGACGATATGGTTGATTTTGCGCTGAAAATGAAGCTCCGCCATCCGTACTACATCAAGGACCTTGCAGAGCTGCAGGGCATGACGGTGGAAGCCACGGCCAAATTTGCGGATGAGATGGTGCACATCGGAATCCTGGAATACACCTCAGATGATTCCGGTGTGGACATGGTACAGCTGCCGGTATTTGCGCCGGGCGCCTTTGAAAGCACCGTCATGACCAAGGAAATGACGGACAAGTATCCGGAAACGGCACCGGCGTTCTTAAACTATGTGCTGAATTTACAGAAGATGATTACCGGGATTGCGCCCATGGGCTCGGCCCTTATGCGGGCAATCCCAGTAGAAGAAGCCATTCAAAAAGAGCCAAGAAAGGTCAGCTACGAAGAGATCTCCTACTGGCTGGATAAAGCCGGTGACTCCATTGGCGTAGCCCCTTGTGAATGCCGGAAGCTGCGCCGCATGGTAGGGGAAGGCACCGGCGATTTAGAAGATGACTTTTGCATTAACCTCGGCAAGTATGCGGAGTCCTGTATCCGTGTCGGCAAAGCGAGGAGAATTACGCGCGCAGAAGCGGAAGAAATTCTGAAGAAAGCCGAAGAACGGGGTGCTGTTCATCAGCTGTCCAACATTGACGGTCCGGACTTTTCCTTGTTTATTTGCAACTGCAGATGGGATACCTGTATGGCACTGAAGACGTCCTGGTATACCTCATCTCCGGCGCTGAGTGCGTCCAACTACGTTGCAAAGGTAACCAAGAACAACTGCGTTGCCTGCGGTGGATGTGTGGATATCTGCCCGCAGAACGCAGTGAAGTTAGGGCAGAAGCTCTGCCAAGAAAATCCGGTTTCCATTGCCAACCACAAGACGCCGGAGGACTATGTGTTCCTGCCACCGAAGTACTGGGAAGGCAATGACTTCCTGACGAATAGAGACAACGTAGTGCCTGAAACCGGCACTGCACCGTGCAAGACCAATTGCCCGGCGCACATTGCTGTACAGGGCTACCTGAAAAAAGCCGGTGAAGGCAAATATGATGAAGCCCTGGAGCTGATTAAGAAAGAAAACCCGTTCCCGGCAGTCTGTGGTGCGGTGTGCGCTAAATTCTGCGAGGACGTTTGTACCAGAGGAAAAATTGACTCGCCCGTAGCCATTGACGAAGTCAAAAAGTTTGTGGCCCAAAGAGACCTTGACCCGGAAACCAGATTCATTCCAAAGAAGAAGTATGACTACGGCAAGAAGATTGCCGTTATTGGTTCCGGCCCTGCTGGTCTGTCCTGCGCCTATTATCTGGCAGTGCTGGGGCACAGTGTAACGGTCTTTGAAAAAGAGGCTGTGCCGGGCGGTATGATGACCTTCGGCATTCCGAATTTCCGTCTGGAAAAGGACATTGTGAATGCCGAAATAGACATCATCCGCGCGCTGGGCGTAGAAATTAAGTGCGGCGTGGAAGTCGGCAAAGACGTAACGCTGGATCAGTTGAGAGCTGACGGCTACAAGGGCTTCTATGTTGCCATTGGCGCCCAGGGCGGCAGAAAGCTTGGCATTCCAGGAGAAGACAGCAACGGAGTGGTTTCCGGCATTGATTTCCTGCGCAAGGTGGCAACGGACAAGTCCGAGCCGCTCAGCGGAAAAGTAGTGGTCATTGGCGGCGGCAATGTTGCCGTTGACGTGGCAAGAACAGCCGTCCGTTTCGGCGGAGATGCCGTTTCTATGTACTCACTGGAGCAAAGAGATGAAATGCCAGCCGCAGAGGACGAAGTCCTGGAGGCCGAAGAAGAGGGCATCTCCGTCAACGGCGGCTGGGGCCCGAAAGAAATCCTTACGGAAGACGGCAAAGTCAAAGCAGTTATCTTTAAGAAGTGCACTTCCGTTAAGGACCCGGATGGCAAGTTCAATCCGCAGTATGATGAAAACGACACCATGACAGTGGAAGCCGATTACGTGCTTTCCGCCATTGGTCAGTCCATTGAATGGGGAGGACTTCTTGACGGAACAGCCGTCAAGCTGAACAGAAACCAAACTGCCCAGGCGGATTCCTGGACGTATCAGACGGCACAGGAAGATGTCTTTGTTGGTGGTGACGTTTATACGGGCCCAAGCTTTGCCATCTATGCCATTGCCGCCGGCAAAGAGGGCGCTGAATCGCTCCACCGTTTTGTCCACGAAGGCCATTCCCTGACGTTGGGTCGCGTTCACAGAGACAACTTCCATTCTCTGGACAAGGACAACCTGGTTATTCCTTCCTATGACCACTCCGCCAGGAGTGTACCCACCAAGAACGAAAAGCTGGCGCATACCTTCTCAGATGACCGCCTTCCGCTGACAGAGGTCCAGGTAAAAAACGAAGCGGCCCGCTGCCTCAGCTGCGGTGCTGCCCACGTAGACGAAACCTTCTGCATTGGCTGCGGCCTTTGCACCACCGCCTGCAAGTTTGACGCCATCCACCTGGAAAAAGTCAGAGAAGTTTGGGGCCGCCCATATGAAAAACTGATTCCGTTCGTCGGCGTGGAAGCCGTCAAGAAAGTCGGCAGACTGGCGGAAAAGAAGATTAAGGGTTAACCGTAGGGAAGTGACATCATGCATGAAATAGGTGTGCTGTATGAGGCCATTAAGGTAGCCGAGAAAACCGCCGAAGAAAACTCCATGTCGGAAATCAAATGCCTGACCCTTTCCGTCGGCGAGCTAACCGGCTACCTTCCCGTCTTCTTTGAAAAATACTTTCCTATCATCATAGAGGACCGGCCACTGTTTCAGGACGCGGAGTTGAAGCTGGAAATTGTTCCCGGCGAGGCACTTTGCTCCCAATGCCAAAGCATCTACAACGTCATGAAGTGTAAAGGCGTTTGCCCCAAGTGCGGCAGTCGCAACAAGACTGTCCTCGGCGGCCAAGAGTTCCTAATTAAAAACATTGTCGGCTATTAGGCCTAAACATCTTGACGAAATTAGATATAACAGCTACTATACCTTATAGAAAATTTCGAGATGAAGTTTGCAGGAAAAGACATATGTCTACCGAAGGAGTAACACTCTCAGGTGCCAAATTCTTGGTGCAACTGCAAATGGATCGACTCTCTGGAGACACCTGGATAAACCAGGGGCCGAAGGTGCAAGATATACGCATTTGCGTATAGGAATCTCTCAGGCAACAGGACAGAGAAGGTATATATGAAATATCAGTGTATCTTCCTATCCCATAGACTGCGGTTTATGGGATATTCTTTTGCTCATCTCGAGTTTACTAAAAGAAATAAGGAGAATGTACAATGACAACAATCAACAACCTGCTGGGGACGATTGACGACCTGGTGTGGGGCGTGCCGCTTATGGTGCTGATTATGGCAGGAGGCCTGCTGCTTACCGTGCGATTGGGCCTTTTGCAGGTCAGAAAGCTACCGCTGGCTCTCAAGTGGATGGTAAAAAATGAGGAAGGCGGAGAGGGTGAAATTTCTTCTTTTGCCGCTCTTTGTACAGCTTTAAGTGCCACCATTGGTACCGGTAACATTGTAGGTGTAGCAACAGCAGTATGCGCTGGCGGACCAGGAGCTTTGTTCTGGATGGTAGTTGCCGCCTTCCTTGGTATGGCAACCAAATACTCTGAAGGCTTGCTGGCAGTTAAGTACAGAGTTGTTTCCAAAGATGGCCACAGTCTGGGTGGCCCCTTCTATTACATAGAGTTGGGCATGGGCAAAAAATGGAAATGGCTGGCCAAGCTTTTTGCCTTCTTTGGCGTATGCGTAGGTCTTTTCGGTATTGGTACCTTCAGCCAGGTAAATGGTATTGCCAGTGCGGTTCACAACTTCTTTGATCCTGATGACCTGCATACGGTAAAGATTCTTCCTTTCCTGGGAGAGTACTCCTGGTCAGTGGTTATTGCATCCCTGATCTTAGCCATATGCGTAGCTTTGGTACTGATCGGCGGTGTAAAGCGGATCTCGAACGTGGCTCAGATTATAGTACCGTTCATGGCCATCATATATTTTGTATTTGCAATTGTTTTGATCATCTGCAATATTGATCAGGTTCCATCTGCAATTGTTACCATTGTTAAAGCAGCCTTTAATCCATCTGCTGTCACAGGCGGTGTGGTAGGTAGCATGATGGTGGCCATGCAAAAGGGTGTTGCCAGAGGTATCTTCTCCAATGAAGCTGGCCTTGGTTCTGCTCCTATTGCTGCAGCTGCAGCGCAGACAAAAGAGCCTGTACGCCAGGGTCTGGTATCCATGACCGGTACCTTTATTGATACTATTATCATCTGTACTTTAACAGGTCTTTCCATTGTAGTAACAGGAGCTTGGAAGGTAGATGGCCTGGAGGGCGTAGCTGTTACCAACTATGCTTTTACCCAAGGACTTCCTTTCCCAGCTAAAGTGTCTTCCTTTATCCTGATGCTGTGCTTGGTGTTCTTTGCCTTTACCACCATACTGGGTTGGGACTACTACAGTGAACGTTGCCTGGAGTACCTTAGTGGCGGCAAGATGAAGCACGTCAAGATCTATCGCTGGCTTTATATTTTAGCTGTCTTTATTGGACCTTACATGACAGTCAGCGCCGTATGGACCATAGCAGATATTTTCAACGGCCTTATGGCCATTCCAAACATGATTGCTCTTTTTGCTCTGAATGGACAGATAGTGGCAGAAACCAGAAAATTCTTCAAAAAACAGAAAAAAGAGAAAAAAGAGATTAAAGCTGATTAAAACAGCTCACACATTTATAAAGTAAAAGAAAAAAGAAAGAGTCAGCTTCCGCTGACTCTTTTTTTATAGTCCATAATAAGGGACCCATACTTTGCCCGTTTTGTGGTATGCTGAGGTGGAAAGAATGTACATCGCAGAAACAATGAAAAAAAAGGAGGAAAAGGTGTGGACTGGCTGGAGGACGCCAAAAGAATACTAGAGGAACAAGAACGGTTTAATGCTGAAAAGCCTACTAGGCTACACGTCAAATCTCCTGATGATTTGCCAACAAGCTATGTTGGATTCAAAAGCATTTCATTCTCTTCACAGTATACCGGTCCTTCTGTAGAAAGCCTCTTGCCAAATATTTTGGATCAAGCGTGCAATGTGGAAAAACTTCACATTTTTGGTCAGAAACTAAGCTGGAAGACGATTTGCTCATTGGATCTGTCCCTTATCCAAGAATTTTACTTTTCCCTTGACGGTGATGTGACATCTGAAAAGCTAATAGCACCCTGTCTGAAAAAACTATGTATATTTGGAACTGCAGACAGGACTCCCATTGAATTAATGGTGCACCCTATGCCCCATATTGATTTCTCTGGTACGGGTGTTCTTGAAATTTTGGAACTAAGGCATTTTCAGCAAGTGGATCCAGTAGATTTCCAAAACGTGAGTACGTTGAAGAAACTACTCATTACGGAATCGAATATAACAAATCTAGACTGGCTTCAAACTGCCACATATAGTTTAAATACACTGATCCTCGACGGAGTAATTGAAGATTGTAGTGGGGTAGTTTATCAGTCAAATCTAAAAGAACTGGCTTTGTATCACAGTTATCTTATCGATATTTCACCTATTGAACGTCTGAAGACATTGAAAAAGCTTGATTTGCGATATGGAAATATAACAAGCGAGGGTCATCTTCGATCTATGGCTCTTGAAAAACTCGTTATTACCCAAGTGGACAGCGATTATGTATGTCTTCAGGAAAGGGTTAAAGATCTAGTAAGATGGGCAGTGTTGCGATATCAAAGAAAAAGCCGAGAGTTTGATAAAATGCGTATGCAATATCTTGTTCGATTAGAATTTGACAATAGCCTGAAGCAAATTGACGAGAACTTTGAATATCTTGGTATTTCTATTAGCAAGGAAGAGTATAGAGAGCTGTTTGTTGAGGAAGCTTTGAATTACTGTCCTTTTTTGAAAGAGGGAGAAGTTTATGGGAACCATCATTAGTTTACAAGAATCTGAAATGGCTTTTCCAAAAGCAGGGCAAGTAGGCTCTACCGCAGTAACAACGCTACCCATTAATCCGGCAACCATAATGATGGCAGTAACACTTTATTCCATCTAGAGGAATTATAAAAACATTATGGCAACCATTGATCAAACGTTTGCCCGCCTACAAAAGTCTACCTTTCGGGCAAGGTTTTGTTTGTCAGAGAAGGATAAGGAGAGCTATACATGATTGGAGAAAAGTTCACGCTGATGCAATATTCAGTTAGTGCCATTTTAGGCCTGATTGAAGCAGGCCAGTTTGTAATTCCTGAGATACAGCGGCCGTTTGTTTGGAAGAGAAGCCAAGTACGGGACCTAATAGATTCTTTGTACAATGGTTATCCAACTGGGTACATCATTACTTGGAAAAATCCAGACGTACAGACCAAAGACGGTACAATGGCAAATGGCAAGCATGTTCTTATAGATGGACAGCAGAGAATAACAGCACTTATGGCTGCTATCTCCGGTTTAGAGGTGCTGGATGAAGATTTCAACAAGGGAAGAATCAAGATTGCCTTTAACCCACTTGCTGAAGATCCTACCAAGAGATTTGCTGTGCAGGATGCTTCCCATTTGAAGGATAAGAAATGGATTCCGGATATTTCAGAATTGTTTCGACCGGATTTTCGGCAGCGGGCCTTTGAAAATGAATATGCCCAAGCAAACGAAGGCATAGATTTAGATGAACTTTCGGAAATACTTCTTAAACTTAAGGGGATTTCAAATCGCCAGATTGGTGTAATTGAACTGGATCATACCCTTGATATTGATGAAGTTACGGAAATTTTTATTCGGATTAATTCCAAGGGAACATCTCTTAGCCAATCAGATTTTGTTATGTCAAAAATGGCATCGGACACGGCTCATGGTGGAAATATGCTTAGGAAGGTTGTGGACTACTTCTGCCATCTTGCAGTGAAGCCGGATTTTTATCCGCAGATGATAAAAGACAGGGACTTTGAAAGCACAGAATTTGCATCTAAGATCAGATGGTTGGCAAAGGATAAGGAAGATATCTATGATCCGGATTATGCGGATATGCTAAGAGTTGCTTTTATGTATAGTTTTGATAGAGGAAGGCTTTCTGATCTTGTAAGTTTGTTGTCCGGAAGAGATTTCCAAACCAGAGAATACAAGGATGAAATTGTAGAAGACTCCTATGATAAGCTAAGGAGCGGGATACTGAAATTTATCAACGAATACAGCTTTGAACAGTTTGTCCTTGCAATTAAGGGAGCGGGTTTTAAATCCAGTAAACTTTTGAATTCCCAAATGACACTGGATTTTGCTTATACACTGTATCTGAAACTTCAGGACGAACCAACTGTACAACAGGGGCAAATTAAGAGACTTGTTCAGAAATGGTTTGTGCTTTCAACGCTTACCGGGCGGTATGTTGGATCTCCGGAATCTGTAATGAGTAGAGATATACGGAACATTGCAGAAAAAGGATTTTTTCAATTTGCGCAAGAAGTAGAGGAGTCCGTGTTATCAGATACGTTCTGGAAGGTAACGTTGCCGCAGAATTTGGAAACAACATCTGTTAACAGCCCAGCATTCAATACATTTTTAGCTGCGCAAGATTATTTGAAAAGCAGCTCTATGTTTATGAAAGGAACCATGATATCTGATCTGGTTACTATCTCTGGCGATGTACATCATATCTTTCCAAAAGCATATCTTAAGAAAAACGGTGTAGATGCCAAGGGGAAATATAACCAAGTAGCCAACTATACTTATTTGGATACGCAAGTAAACAAAGCAATCAGCGATGACGCGCCCTACCAATACTTTGGGGTAATTCTTGAGCAATGCAAATCCAAAGAGGTTCAGATTGGAAACATTACAGAGGAAGAGGAATTAGCTGTAAATCTTGCTGAAAATGCAATTCCAAGTGATGTCATTCATATGGATGTAAATGATTATGATGACTTCCTTGCCAGCAGAAGAAAATTGATGGCCGCAATGATTGAACGGTACTATAAATTGCTGTAAAAGATTATTCCTATGGAGGTGAGGAAAGTGGGAAAGACACGTTGGATACAGCACACACACCTATTCAAAAATGACGAATATGAATGTTCTGACTGTGGCGCAATCTACAATAAACCATATGCTACTTGTCCTAATTGCAATTCAAAGATGGGCAAAACTAAGTATGAAGCCTCGTGGGTTGACGAAATGGAGGTCTATGATGATCTTTTTGGTGACTGACCGGGCGCAGAATATAGAAATAGAGTGAATTTATCAATGGCAAACTACATCACAACCTATACCGGTAAGCAGCTGGACCCGTTCCGGCCGCGGGCAGAGCTGATCTGCGTGGAGGACATTGCCCACGCACTGTCTTTGCTTTGCCGGGGCAATGGCCACGTGCGGACCTTTTGGTCCGTGGGGCAGCATTGCATCTGTTGCGCAAAGGAAGCAGCGGCGCGGGGAATGTCTGACAGGCTGGTGCTGGCGTGCCTGCTGCATGATGCCAGCGAATGTTACTTATCAGACGTCCCAAGCCCACTGAAAGCACAGCTTCCTGTATATCAACAGCAGGAGGCGCGCCTCATGAGCCTGTTATATGAAAAGTTCCTCGGCAGCAACTTGACTGCAGAGGAACAGGCACAACTAAAGGAAATTGACCAAGCGTTGCTTTGGTATGACCTGGAACATCTTCTTGGCGAGCCACACCACCCCAATGCACCAGAGCTTCACATTTCAATAGACTATTCTGCAAGACCCTTTGCCTCCGTAGAGGAAGAGTATCTTGCCATATTTTCAAGGTATGCAGCGCAGAAAATGGAGGAAACCACAGTGCAGGATGAACTGTTTATGAAACGCGCAATTGAACTATCCAAACAGGCAGTAGAACACGGCAACGAGCCGTTTGGCGCCGTGCTTGTGAAGAAAGGCAAAATTGTGTTTACCAATGAAAACCAGATTTACTCGCGGCATGATCCGACGTTCCATGGCGAGGCAGGGCTCCTCCGTGAATTTTGCGCACAGACCGAAATTACTGATCTGCATGAATATACCATGTATTCCAGCTGCGAACCGTGCTTTATGTGTAGCGGGGCCATGGTATGGGTAAAATTAGGAAGACTGGTATACGGTGCAAGCAACAATGACCTGGAAGAACTTCTTGGCAACGAAGGCTGCAACTGCTCCAAAATGGTTTTTGATAACTCCTTCTGGCATCCGGAAGTAACCGCCGGTGTACTGAAAGAGGAAAGCCTGGTCATTTTAGAAGAGTACTTTGCGCAGCATGAGAAGGGGTAAATCCGCGCAGCTTGTTACGGCTTGCTGAAAGAGAAGGGGCTACGTCGCATGAAGCTTTACGAACAGCCATCAAGCAGAGCCCAGCTGCTGACTACCACGCCCCCAGCTGGGTTGGCCTTGTTCGTGTGGCAAATCTGGCACTGCCACCGCTGTTTGCCACACGTATTTGGAATTTGTGTGGCAAATGGGACAGTAGACCCAACATTTGCCACACTTCATCTTGGCAGAAAGCTTGCACGTGGATTTGCCACTCCACTCTTCAGCTGGGCCAGCACTTCTTGTGTGGCAAACTTGGCACTGCTACACCTGTTTGCCACACGAAATTCACTTCTGTGTGGCAAATGAAGCAGTAAGCCAACATTTGCCACAAAAATCAGCAGTTGACAGCCAGTCTCCAGCTGGGTTGGCCTTG
>CAVCCW010000036.1:0-17608 GCA_963600825.1 Bacteroidaceae bacterium
TCCCGCATCAGTACTTCCCGGTTACCTATGTTTGTATGACGCAGTATGATGCCACCATGCCAAACGTACACGTAGCCTTCAAGCCACAGGAATTACACAACACCCTTGGTGAATATCTTGCAGCCAATCATATGACCCAACTGCGGATTGCCGAAACTGAAAAGTACGCTCACGTAACGTTCTTCTTCAACGGCGGCGTGGAAACCGTCAACGAAGGCGAAGACCGTATTCTGATTCCAAGCCCGAAGGTTAGCACCTATGACCTTCAGCCGGAAATGAGCGCTCCGGAAGTTACGGACAAGCTGGTAGAAGCTGTTCTTTCTGATAAGTACAACGTTATTATCATCAACTTTGCCAACTGTGACATGGTTGGTCACACCGGCGTCTTTGATGCCGCTGTGAAGGCAGTGGAAACCGTTGACACCTGCGTTGGCCGGTTACAGGACGCCGTTGAAAAAATGGGCGGCGCCATCCTTCTAACCGCTGACCATGGCAACGCCGATAAAATGTATGAACCGGATGGTTCCGCCTTTACGGCGCACACCACCAACCCGGTTCCATTTGCCGTTATCGGCTGTGGCAATGTAGAGCTCCGGGAAGGCGGCCGCCTCTGTGACCTCTCCCCGACCATTCTGAAGATCCTCGGTCTTCCGCAGCCTGCAGAAATGACCGGTGAATCCCTGATCAAATAAGCTACTTTAACAAAGTACTAACAGTTGGCCGGACAGTCTCAAAGACTGTCCGGCTCTTTTTTTGTCAGGTAACGGTGTCCCATAAATGTCACAGTTTCTCCAAACCACTTTTTCTTCTTCCCTTTGCATGCTATAGTGGATTTGCATTAACTATTTAATTCCGAAAAGGAAAGGGGAATTTTCATGAAAAAAACAAGTAAACTGTTCGCTCTATTTTTAGCACTATCTTTGGTAGCGCTGTCTTTTACCGGATGCTTCAAGCAAAAGCCGGAAGCCTTTGTAGAAGATGTTTTAAAAGGGGTACAGGAATATGATGAAGATACTATCAGCACCTATTTTCCTGACAACGATTTAGAAAGCCAACTCGCCTCGGGTGAAGGGGAAGATGATCTTCAATTAACAGACGAGCAAAATGCTACCCTGAAAGAAATTATAAAAACTATTTGCACCGGCATGACTTATGAAATCAAGGAAACCACACAGGATGGAAACTCTGCCACCGTTCAGGTTGCCATTACAAACAAAGATTTAACTGCTGTCATGAATGCCATGCTGTCTGAAATGTTCAGTGCTGCACTTGCTTCTGCATTCTCTTCTGACGAAGAAATGTCTGATGAAGCCCTTGCCACTTTAATGTTTGACAGCATTAAAAAGAACCTGGCCAGTGACAGTATTTCTACAGTAACCACTACCGTTAATGTAAAACTGGTATATCAGGACAAAGCCTGGACTATTCAAAACCGAGATGAACTGGAAACAGCTATCATGGGTGGCTTCAATGCCGAAACTTGGGCAGAAGGTATCAATCAGGCAACGGAAAATATAGCCAGCTAAAAATCCGCATAAACAAGCCATTTTCATAGCACAGTAGAGGGCATTCTCCGCGCAGGAGAGTGCCCTCTTAGCCTGCGCAGAAAACGGTAGAAGCCACAAAAGCAGAAATAGAGTGACTCGCAGGAGAAAAGGCGTTACACTTTCGGCAACAAGGGAAAAGCACAGACGAAAGGACGTGACGTTATGGCAGAAGCAGTCCTTAAGAATAGGACCACAGCAAAAAAACAACGCAGAATTGATATGCCCCGCACACCGGTTAAGGAAAGAAAGTTGCCGATCTACACTCACGGCGAAGAAGTCTTTAATATGGTAAGCCACATTGTCGGTGGCGGTCTGGGCATTCTTGCTATGATTGGAGTCATTATTAAATGTGCCCTGACCAACAACGGCTGGGGAATGGTTTCCGGCATTCTTTACTGCCTGTCCATGATCCTGGTGTACACCATCTCCAGCGTATATCACGGGCTGGATCCGGTGAAGGACAGATATGCCAAGAAGATTATGCAGATCCTGGACCACTGTGATATTTACACCCTGATCTGTGGTACCTACACACCAATTGCCATGGGCGCCTTACGTGAGCAATACCCTACCCTTGCATGGACCACCTGGGCCATTGTTCACGTGGTCTGCATTGTTGGCACGGTGTTTACGGCCATTGATTTTCACAAGTACGGCCCGCTCTCCTACTCCTGTTACTTTGTTGCAGGTTGGAGCGTTCTCTCTGCCATCTGGGCGATGTGGCTTGTTTACTCCCCCTGGTTCATCCTTCTTTTTGCCGGTGGTGGCGTAATTTACTCCCTTGGCATGATTTACTTTGTACGCCAGACCAAGGGACATAAGTACAGCCACTCCATTTTCCACCTGTTCATTCTGGGTGGAACCATCCTGCAGTTTGCAGCCATCTTTGCTTATTGCATGTAATAGCCAGACTGCGAGTGATTCCTTCCTGAAGGGTTACATTTTTGCAGATTTGTAATTTTGCACAAATTCAATCTTTCTTTTTTAACAGTATTTCCCCCTATTTCTTCATTGCGCATTGCAAGCAAGCAGACGTAAAATGAATATGGCGACTCCGCAAAAGCAGAAAGTCCACCTGGTCTTTCTGCTTGATTTTTTTTAACAGGAGTTTTTTTGAGAGAGGAGAATAAAAATGTTCGACAAATTGTTGGCCTTTGTCCATCAAGTCCTTGATGGATTGACCACACACACCGGTGTCCATTGGGGCAACCTGGAAATGATGAAGCCATATGACGAATGGTATGACTACATTCGGGATATGTTTTCCAACCTTGGTTGGGGTACCATTTTCCTGATCGTTGCCAGTGCACTTCTGTGGACCGCTGTTTATCTGATTATTATTTACCGTCTGCACAAAGACCATGCGCCTTCCATGCCATGGGTTTGCCTGTGCATGAACTTCTCCTGGGAGTTCCAGTTTGCGTTCTTAGTTCCCTATCCGGAACCAATTACACGCTGGGGCATTTACCTCTGGGTTGTTTTTGACGCCATCATGTTTGTACTGGACTACAAATACGGCAAAATGTTCTATGCAAAACGTTTTGCAGGCTATGACTGGGGTTACCCGGTAATTAAGTTTGGCATGTTTGCCATTCTCTTTGTTTCCATCTTAATGATGAACCCGCAATGGCCAACCCTTCCAGACTCCCCAATGTTTGCTGCTTATCTTATGAACGCCATTATGTCCGTTCTGTTCTGCCAGCATATGTTCCATAAGGAAACCGTTGAAGGTCTGTCCATTTGGGTTGCTTGGTGCAAATTCCTTGGCACCCTGGCACCAACCTGCATTGGCCTTTACTGGATGCCGGGTCAGTATTTCGTATACTGCCTTGCCGCCATCTGCGCTATCTTTGACATCTGCTACATCACCCTCCTGACCAGACGCTTCCATCAGTTCGGTCTGAACCCATACACGCATAAGCCGTTAAAGGGTAAGGAAGAAGAAGGACAGAAGACTCTTGCAGCCGTAGAAGACTACAAGAAGAGAAGCGGAGAATTCAAACTGAAGAGCTACAAAGAATGCAAAGTATTCCTTGCTCAGCAGGCAGAAGACCGTTTAAGCAAATAAACTCATAGAAAAGGCTCCCCACTGTGTAAAGTGAGGAGCCTTTACACAAGGATAGAAAGCCAACTCGCTAAAAAGCAAAATTTAAAATAGTAGAAAGAAGGCTTTTTCATGTTAGATACTATTATGAATATCTGCCATTTTCCGGAATTTGGTCTGGATGCACGCGTCTTCCTTTTTGCACCCATTGCCGGTATCGGTTGGCTGATTGCTTATATTGACTTAATCCGTCTTGGTTTTAAACAGAAGACCTATGGTATGCCGTTTGTAGCACTGGCCTTTAATATTGTTTGGGAAGCTCTGTATGCCTATATGTACTGGGCACACGATGGTATGTTCTACGGCGGTTATATGATGGCCATTGTAAACTCCGCATGGTTTGTGGCAGACTGCGTTATCCTTTATACCCATGTAAAATGGGGCAAGAAAGATTTTAAGAAGTTTGCTCCGGACAAATATTTCTGGCCATGGTTTGCTGTAGTTATGGCCTGTGCCATCTGCGTTGAAATTACCTGGCTGCAAGCCTACGGCGTTCGCGCAAACGGATGCACCGCCATTGTACAAAACCTACCAATGTCCATGCTGTTCATCTTCATGCTCTTTGAACGGAAATCTACAGAAGGGCAGTCTATGAACATTGCCATTGGTAAAATGCTGGGTACCGTTGGTGCCTGGGTAGCCATTGCAGTTTATCCGTCCTTACAGGATCCGCTGAACATTTGGTGTGGCGTTTTCTGCACCGTATTTGACCTGATTTACTGCGTACTTTTATACAAACAGTTCCGTGCAGAAGGAAAGAACCCATGGTTCCCTTCTCGCCCTGCTGATCCGGAAAAAGCCGACCCGACCAAGGCGCCGACTTACCTTGGAGAATAACAAAAAAATAGCAAAATTGCGCTCTATCCTTGTTATAAAAGGAAATCCAATTTATTGGTTGACATCGCATCACTCTGTGTTAAAATACTCTTTGTTCAAAGGCATTGACGAAGACAGAGCCTGCTTTTGTTACTTTTACAGAGAGTCGGGGACGGTGTAATCCCGATAAAGTACTGCAGAGTCTCCCATCCCTTCCGAGCCGGAAGCCCCAAAGGTTCTGACACCCAGTAGACGTTTCCCGTGTTTGCTACGTTAGTGCATAGAAGTTGCCAGACTTCAAGAGGTGGCGGACGGACCGTCCGCAATTTGAGTGGTACCGCGAGTGAACTTGATAGCACCCGTCTCAAAGCAAGCTAAGCTGCTTTGAGGCGGGTTTGTTTTACCTAAAAGCTCATTTCAAAAAGAGAAGTCCCTTGAAAGCTCTTGAATGTAACAGAAAGGTGGAATAAGAAAATGCTATCTCTTGATCAGGTTTTTGACGCACAGACGGTGCTGAAAAACATTGTTCGTGAAACCAAACTAGTAAGGGCCTATGGTATTGTTCCGGACTGTGAACTTTACCTGAAGCCGGAGAACCTACAGATTACCGGATCCTTCAAAGTCAGAGGATCTGCCTATAAAATTGCCATGCTTTCCGAAGAGGAAAAAGCCAAAGGTGTTATTGCCTGCTCCGCAGGTAACCACGCACAGGGCGTTGCACTGGCAGCCACCAAAAGCGGCATCAAATCCCTGATTTGCCTGCCGGACACTGCTCCTATTTCCAAAGTAGAAGCAACTAAGGCATTCGGCGCAGAGGTTTGCCTGGTAGAGGGTTGTTATGACGACGCCTATCAGAAAGCCCTGGAATTGAAAGAGCAGGAAGGATATACCTTTGTTCATCCGTTTGATGACGAAAATGTCATTGCCGGTCAGGGTACCATTGCTCTGGAAATTCTGAATGACCTGGATAACGTAGACGCCATTGTAGTTCCTATTGGCGGCGGCGGATTAATTTCCGGTATTGCCTATACCGCAAAACAAATTCGTCCTTCCATTAAAATTTACGGCGTCCAGGTGGCCGGGGCTCCAAGCATGTACAACTCCATTCAGCATGACTGCATTGAATGCCTTCCCTCTGTTTCTACCATTGCTGACGGCATTGCCGTAAAACAACCAGGAGACAACACCTTTGCATTAGTCAAAGAATACGTGGATGAAATTGCCCTTGTAACGGACGATGAAGTATCCAGCGCCATCCTTGCACTCATTGAAAAACAGAAGATGATTGCAGAAGGTGCCGGTGCAACGGCATTGGCCGCTATCATGGCCCGAAAGTTTGACCTGAAAGGTAAGCGTGTAGTTGCTGTTGTATCCGGCGGTAACATTGACGTTACCAGCCTTTCCCGTGTCATTGACCGCGGTCTCTTAAACTCCGGTCGTTCTTCCAGCCTTTTAATTGAGCTGATTGATAAGCCGGGCCAGTTAAAAGAAATTTCCCGCATCATTGCCGATTGCGGCGGCAATGTTACCGGTGTTCACTATGAAAAGGGCAACACCGAAAGCGTTAACGGCTGTTTCCTGAGAATTGAAATGGAAACCAGAGATTTCAATCACGTTAACCTTATTACCAAAGCCATTCAGGATGAGGGCTTCAAAATTGTTAAATAACCATTCTAAATAAATTCTATTGAAAGGGGTTTGAAGTTATGAGTAGCAAAGTTCAAACAAACCAAGCTCCGGCAGCAATTGGCCCATATTCACAGGCCATTGTAACAGGTAATCTTGTCTTTACCTCCGGACAAATCCCTCTCAACCCGGCAACCGGTGTTCTTGAGGGCAACAATATTACAGAACAGACCCATCAGGTCTGCAAGAATCTGAAAGCGGTCCTATCTGCTGCAGGCAGCTCGCTAACTCAGGCCGTAAAGACGGTCTGCTTTTTAAGTGATATCAATGATTTCTCCGCTTTCAACGAAGTGTATGCCCAGTATTTTACCGAAAAGCCGGCTCGCAGCTGCGTAGCCGTTAAAGATCTCCCAAAGGGTGCATTGGTTGAAGTGGAAGTGGTTGCAGAAAAGGAGTAAATAAAACCAATGATGGATTCCAGTAAATACCAAGTGGGATATTACCCGGTAGATCATAAGTACAACAAATGGGTAGAAAAAGATCACATTGAAAAAGCACCGAACTGGTGTAGTGTGGATCTGCGTGACGGCAACCAGAGCCTTGTTATTCCAATGAGCTTGGAAGAAAAGCTTGAATTTTACAAGGTACTGCTTGATGTCGGCTTCAAAGAAATTGAAGTTGGCTTCCCCGCTGCCAGTGAAACCGAATATGAATTCCTGCGCAAGCTGATTGACGAAAATCTGATTCCTGACGATGTTACAGTACAAGTGTTAACCCAGTGCCGCGAACATATCATCCGCAAGACCTTTGAAGCCTGCAAAGGTGCCCCAAGCGCAATTATTCACTTTTATAATTCCGTCAGTGTGGCCCAGCGGGAACAGGTCTTCAAGAAAAGCAAAGAAGAAATTAAAAAAATTGCTGTTGATGGCGCAAAATTAGTTAAGAAGCTTTCCAAAGAATACGAAGGAAACTTCCGTTTTGAATATTCTCCGGAATCCTTTACCGGAACCGAACCGGACTATGCACTGGAAGTTTGCAACGCCGTCCTGGACGTATTGGAACCAAGTGAAGACAACAACGTCATCATTAACCTGCCGGTTACGGTAGAAATGAGCCTTCCGCATGTGTATGCATCTCAAGTAGAGTACATGAGCGAAAACCTGAAGTATCGGGAATTCGTTACCCTGTCCCTTCATCCACATAATGACAGAGGCACCGGTGTAGCCGATACCGAACTTGCCCTTCTGGCCGGCGCTGACCGCGTAGAAGGCACTCTGTTCGGCAATGGCGAACGAACCGGAAATGTAGATATCATTACCTTAGCAATGAATATGTATTCTCATGGGGTAGATCCAAAGTTGGACTTCTCCGACATGAACTACCTGACCACAGAATACGAAAAGTGCACGCGTATGCATGTTTATGAAAGAGCCCCGTATGCCGGCGCACTGGTCTTTGCAGCCTTCTCCGGTTCGCATCAGGACGCCATTGCCAAGGGTATGAAATACAGAAGGAAAAACAAGCTGCACGAATGGACTGTTCCGTACATCCCAGTTGACCCACAGGATATTGGCAGAACCTATGATGCCGACGTCATCCGCGTCAACTCCCAGTCGGGCAAAGGCGGGATCGGCTACCTGTTGGAGCAAACTTACGGATACAACCTTCCGCCGAAAATGCGAGAACACTTCAGTTACCTGTGCAAGGACGTTTCCGACCACGAGCATAAGGAACTGAAGCCGGAAGAAATTCTGCAACTGTTCACAGACAATTATCTGAACCTGAAGGGTTCTGTAGAAATTACCGATTTTGAATTTGCCAGAGAAAATGACAAGGTCAAGATTGATATTACCTTCCTGAAAGATGGACAGGAAACCGAAATGGAAGACGAAGGCAACGGCACACTGAATGCCATTAACCACGCACTTCGTCAGTTCACCGGAGAAGAATATACCCTGCAGGTATTTACCCAGCACAGCATGCAGGGTGCCGGCTCCAGAAGTGTCGGTGTTTCCTACATTGGTCTGGAACGTGCCGACGGCACTCTGTATTGGGGCGCCGGCAGTGACACCGATATTCTTACCGCAAATACCAGAGCACTGTTAAGTGCCTTCTATAACATGACAAAGGCAGGTGACTAATATGGGAATGACAATGACACAAAAAATTCTTGCCGCCCATGCCGGACTGGACAAGGTAGTTCCGGGACAGTTAATTAACGCAAAATTAGATATTGTCCTTGGAAACGATATCACCACGCCGGTTGCCGTCAACGAATTTAACAAAGCAGGTTTTCAGTCTGTGTTTGATAAAGACCGTGTTGCCATTGTTTTGGACCATTTTGTTCCAAACAAAGACATTAAGGCAGCCGAGCAATCCAAGACCTGTCGTGAATTTGCCGGAGCACATTGCGTCAGCCATTTTTATGACGTTGGCAAAATGGGTATTGAACATGCCCTTCTGCCGGAGCAGGGCGTTGTTACCGCCGGTGACTGCATCATTGGCGCAGACAGCCACACCTGCACCTACGGCGCTCTTGGAGCATTTTCCACCGGCGTAGGTTCCACTGACATGGCTGCCGGCATGGCAACCGGCATGGCCTGGTTTAAAGTGCCTTCCGCCATGCAGTTCAATTTGATCGGCAAACTGCCGTCAAATTGCAGCGGCAAAGATGTTATCCTGACCATTATCGGCATGATCGGCGTAGACGGTGCCCTGTACAAAAGTATGGAGTTCACCGGAGACGGCGCCCATAGCCTTTCCATGGATGACCGCCTTTGCATTTGCAACATGGCTATTGAAGCCGGTGCCAAAAACGGCATTTTCCCGGTAGACGAAGTTACCCTTGCCTACTTAGGCGGCAGAAGTGAACGTGCCCCAAAGGTCTATGAAGCAGATCCGGATGCCGAATACGAAAAGGTCATTACCCTTGACCTGAGCAAGCTGGTTCCGGTGGTTGCCTGTCCGCACCTTCCGGAAAATACACGTCCGGCTTCTGATTTACATGACATTAAAGTAGACCAGGTTGTCATCGGTTCCTGCACCAACGGCAGACTGGAAGACCTGGAAGCTGCTTATCAGATTCTGCACGGCAAACACATTGCCGACGGCATTCGTTGCATCATTATCCCGGGTACCATGCAAATCCTGCGGGAGTGTGTGGAACGCGGCTGGTACACAGCATTTATTGATGCCGGTGCCATTGTGTCCACTCCAACCTGCGGGCCCTGCCTTGGTGGTTACATGGGCATCCTTGCAGCAGGAGAACGCTGCATCGCCACAACCAACCGGAACTTTGTCGGCCGGATGGGTCACGTGGACAGTGAAGTTTACCTGGCTTCGCCGCAAACCGCAGCAGCCAGCGCACTGACCGGTTATATTACCGAGTATAAGGAGGCCTGACCACATGAATACCAAAGGAACTGTTTTCAAGTACCCGGATAATGTAGACACGGATGTTATCATCCCGGCCCGTTACCTGAACACCCCGGATGCCAAAGAGCTTGCCCTGCACTGCATGGAAGACATTGACACCGAATTCGTAAAACGCGTTTCCCCCGGCGATGTAATGGTTGCCGGTTGGAACTTCGGCTGCGGATCTTCCAGAGAACACGCTCCCCTGGTCATTAAGACCTGCGGTACCGGCTGTGTCATTGCGAAAAGCTTTGCCCGCATCTTTTATCGGAACGCCATCAATATTGGGCTTCCCATTTTGGAATGCGAAGAGGCAGCAGAAGAAATCCAGGCCGGAGACAAAGTAAGCGTAGATTTTGATACCGGTATCATTACAGATGAAACCACCGGTAAATCCTATAAAGCGCAGCCCTTCCCCCCGTTCATTCAGAACATTATTAAATGTGGCGGGCTGTTGAACTCCCTGAAAGAAGGCGAAACCAATGGTTAAAAATATTGCCGTCATCCGCGGTGACGGAATTGGCCCTGAAATTGTAGAGCAGGCACTCCGCGTCCTGGACAAGGTTGCTGCGCTTTATGGACACACCTTCCACTATACCGATGTTGACATGGGCGGCTGTGCCATTGACAAATATGATGATCCACTTCCCGAAACAGAGTTGCAGAAATGTCTGCAATCTGATAGCGTTCTTTTAGGTGCTGTCGGCGGAGACAAGTGGAACAACGTTCCGGGCCCGAAGCGTCCGGAAAAAGGGTTACTTCGCCTGCGGGAAGGAATGGGCGTTTATTCCAACAACCGTCCGGCCAAAATTTGGCCACAGCTGGCGGAAGCCTCCCCATTAAAACCCTCCATTGTAGAACAGGGCATTGACTTCATCATTGTTCGTGAGCTGATCGGCGGCATTTACTTCGGCGAACACAAAACCGAAGGCGACACTGCCACCGACATTCTGAAATACAGCAAATCCGAAATTGAGCGAATTGGAAGAATCGGCTTTGAAACCGCAAGAAAGCGTAACAAAAAGCTGTGCTCCGTAGAAAAGAGCAACGTACTGGATTCCAGCAGACTCTGGAAAGCAACCATGCACCAACTCGCCGAAGAATATCCGGATGTAGTGTTATCCGACATGCTGGTAGACAACTGTGCCATGCAGATTGTCAAGAATCCGGCTCAGTTTGACGTCATTGTGACGGAAAACATGTTTGGTGACATTTTGTCCGATGAAGCATCCATGATTACCGGATCCATTGGCATGATTCCATCCTCCAGTCTGGGTGCCACTACCTGTGGCCTGTATGAGCCTATCCACGGTTCTGCACCAGACATTGCCGGACAAGATCTTGCCAACCCGGTCGGCACCATTCTTTCGGCTGCCATGATGCTTCGCTACAGCTTTGACATGAGCGAAGAAGCAGACGCCATTGAGCAGGCTGTTTCCGCTTATCTGGATGCAGGATACCGCACCGCAGACATTATGAGTTCCGGCAAGGAACAGGTTGGCTGCAAACAGTGCGGAGACCTGATTCTGCAGAACTTAAGAAAGGAGTAATGGAATTATGCTTCTTTCCGGCGCAGATATTCTTGTAGAAACTTTAATTGAACAGGGCTGTGACACCGTCTTCGGATATCCGGGCGGACAAATCATTAACGTTTATGACAGCCTGTACAAATACCAGGATCAAATTAATCACATCCTGACGGCACACGAACAAGGTGCCGCTCATGCCGCAGACGGATACGCGCGTTCCACCGGCAAGGTTGGAGTTGTCATCTCCACCTCCGGACCGGGCGCCACAAACCTGGTTACCGGTATTGCAACTGCATACCTGGACTCTGTTCCTATGGTAGCCATTTGCGGCAACGTACCAACCTCCCAGATTGGTACTGACAGCTTCCAGGAAATTGATATTACCGGTATTACCCTGCCAATCACCAAGCACAACTACTTTGTTGGCTCCGTAGAAAATCTGGCTGACACCATCCGGCAGGCCTTTGTTCTGGCTATGTCCGGCAGACCGGGTCCGGTTCTGATTGATATCCCGAAGGACGTCCAGGTTGCCATGTGCGAATACACCCGGCGGAAACCCGTACAGAAAGAACCGCCGCAGGCAGCCAAAGATGTTCGCATTGCAGAAGCTGCAGAAATCATCAACGCAGCAAAGCGTCCGTTCGTTTACTTCGGCGGCGGTGTTACCATCTCCGAAGCACAGGACGAACTGGTTGCCCTGGCCAATAAAATTGACGCCCCCATCGGCTGCTCTTTAATGGGCCTTTCCGCCCTCCCAACGGACACCCCAAGATTCCTCGGCATGCAGGGTATGCACGGACATTACACATCTTCCATGGCCATGCACAACGCCGACCTTATCATCTCCCTTGGCGTCCGGTTCAATGACCGCGTTACCGGAGACCGCAGCAAATTTGCACCGCATGCTAAAATTGTTCACATTGACGTGGACGGGTCCGAATTAAATAAGACCGTAAATGAAGCCTGTGGGCTGCGGGGCGATGTAAAATTAACCCTTGCCAAACTGCTTCCTCTGTTAAAAGAGGATCAGAAGCCGGAGTGGATGGCAACCGTAAAAGCCTTTAAGGAAAAGGAAAACGCTATCTCGGATCACCGCACTACCATGACTCCGAAAAATGCCATTCAGACGCTGAATAAACATCTGAGTCCCAACACCCCGGTCTGCACCGATGTTGGACAGCACCAGATGTGGACAGCACAAAGCATTCATTTGCAGAGCCCAAGACGCTTTATCTCCAGTGGCGGACTTGGTACCATGGGCTTCGGACCGGGTGCTGCAATTGGTGCCGCATTTGGAACAGGAGAACGCACCGTTCTGGTCAGTGGTGACGGCAGCTTCGGCATGTGTATTCAGGAGCTGGCTACCGCCGTTACGTATAACGTACCGCTGGTCATTCTGGTTCTGAATAACGGTGTTTTGGGAATGGTTCGTCAATGGCAGACCCTGTTCTTTGACAAGCATTATTCCAATACAGTGCTGCATCGCAAAACCGATTTTGTTGCCGTTGCCAAAGCCTTCGGCGCAGACGGAGAAGCAGTTTCCACACCGGAAGAACTGGATGCCGCACTGGGCAGAGCCTTTCAAAGCCAGGGTCCATACATTGTAGATTGTCAGATTGACAAGGATGAATTTGTTCTGCCAATGCTGCCGCCGGGTGGCAGTATGGATGATATTATTACTTCGTTGGAGGTGGAATCATGACCCGTTATACCATAGCTGTTCTGGTACGAAACCAGTTTGGTGTTTTAAACCGTCTAACCAGCATGTTCCGCAGAAGACAGTTTAATATCAGCTCTATTTCCGCCAGCGAAACAGAAACGCCGGCCCTCTCCCGTATGACCTTCAGTTTTGACGGCGATGAAGACGGTAAGAACCAGCTGATTAACCAGCTTTACAAGCTTCCGGATGTGTATTCCATTAAGGAACTGACTCCGGAAAACTCCTTAAGCTGCGAAGTTATGCTGATTAAGATTAAGAATGACTCTGCCAGTCGTGATGACATCATGGCGGCTGCAGAAGCCTTTAAAGCAGAAACCAGAAACTACTCCCGTGACTCCATTGTGTTCCGGTTGGTTGGTACCTCCGCCAAAATGGAAGAGTTTATTTCTCTGATGCGGGACTTCACTATTTTAGAAATCTGCCGTTCCGGCACTGCCTCTTTGGAAAAGGGTAGTTCTACGCTTCGACAGAATTTGAATTTATAACCATAAAAAATAATTATTAAGAAAGAGGTAATTATTATGGCAAGAATTTTTTATCAGCAGGATTGTGATTTGCAGAAACTCAGCGGCAAGACCGTAGCAATTATCGGTTACGGCTCCCAGGGTCATGCTCATGCCCTGAACCTGAAGGACAGCGGCGTTGAAGTTGTTGTCGGCCTGTATGAAGGCTCCAAGAGCTGGGCCAAAGCAGAAGCCCAGGGTCTGAAAGTTATGACCTCCGCAGAAGCTGCCAAAGTTGCTGACATCATCATGATTCTGATTAATGATGAGAAGCAGGCTGCTCTTTATAAAGAATCCATTGAACCGAACCTGACTGCAGGCAAGACCCTTGCTTTTGCACACGGCTTCAATATCCACTTCGGATGCATTAAGCCGCCGAAGGATGTTAACGTTATCATGATTGCCCCGAAGGGCCCGGGCCACACTGTTCGCAGCGAATACCAGGCCGGCAAAGGCGTTCCTTGCCTGATTGCCGTTGAACAGGATGCTACCGGTGATGCCTGGGATCTGGGTCTTGCTTATGCCCTTGGCATTGGCGGTGCCCGTGCAGGCGTTCTGGAAACTACGTTCCGCACCGAAACCGAAACCGACCTCTTCGGTGAACAGGCTGTTCTTTGCGGCGGCGTTTGCGCCCTGATGCAGGCTGGTTTTGAAACCCTGGTAGAAGCAGGCTATGACCCACGTAATGCTTACTTTGAATGCATTCACGAAATGAAGCTGATTGTTGACCTGATTTATCAGAGCGGCTTTGCCGGCATGAGATACTCTATCTCCAACACCGCAGAATATGGTGACTACATCACCGGCCCGAAGATTATTACAGAAGACACCAAGAAGGCTATGAAGGAAATCCTGAAGAACATCCAGGATGGTACTTTTGCAAAAGACTTCCTGCTTGACATGTCCTCCGCCGGCGGCCAGGTACACTTCAACGCCATGAGAAAACTTGCTTCCGAACATCCGTCTGAAGCCGTTGGCGCTGATATCCGTAAGCTGTACAGCTGGAGTGACGAAGACAAGCTCATCAACAACTAATGGAATGAACTGAAGGAGGTATCCCTATGCCGAAGAAAAAAGAATCGGTTGTAACCGGCGTGCAAAATGCACCGCATCGTAGCTTATTCCATGCACTTGGACTGACGGAAGAAGAGCAGTCCCGTCCGCTGATCGGCATTGTCAGCTCCTATAATGAAATTGTTCCGGGTCACATGAACATTGACAAGATTGTGGAAGCAGTCAAACTCGGTGTTGCAATGGCAGGCGGCACGCCTATTGTTTTCCCTGCCATTGCCGTCTGTGACGGAATTGCCATGGGGCATGTCGGTATGAAGTATTCTCTGGTTACCAGAGACCTGATTGCCGATTCCACGGAAGCAATGGCCCTGGCCCACGGCTTTGACGGCCTGGTCATGGTACCAAACTGTGACAAAAACGTTCCGGGCTTGCTTATGGCAGCTGCCAGAGTCAATGTTCCCACCGTTTTTGTCAGCGGCGGTCCTATGCTGGCCGGCCGTGTTGACGGCAGAAAGACCAGTCTTTCCAGCATGTTTGAAGCCGTAGGCTCCTACAACGCCGGCAAGCTGTCCGACGAACAGCTGAAAGAATTCGAGTGCAAGACCTGCCCCACCTGCGGTTCCTGCTCCGGTATGTATACCGCAAACTCTATGAACTGTCTGACCGAAGCCCTGGGCATGGGCCTGCGTGGAAACGGCACCATTCCTGCCGTTTACTCCGCCCGTCTGGAGCTGGCAAAACATGCCGGTATGGCAGTCATGGACCTGGTTAAGAAAGATATTCGTCCTCGTGATATCATGACCAAAGAAGCACTGATGAACGCCCTGACCGTGGATATGGCTTTGGGTTGTTCCACCAACAGTATGCTGCACCTTCCGGCTATTGCGCATGAATGCGAAGTAGACCTGAACCTGGATATTGCCAATGAAATCAGTGCCAAAACACCGAACCTTTGTCATCTGGCTCCTTCCGGCAGAACCTATATGGAAGACCTGAACGAAGCCGGCGGTGTTTATGCCGTCATGAACGAGCTGACCAAGAAAAACCTGCTGAACATCGACTGCATGACCGTAACCGGCAAGACCATCGGCGAAAACATTGCAGGCTGTCCGAACCTGAATCCGGAAATTATCCGGCCCATTGACAATCCGTACAGTGAAACCGGCGGCATTGCTGTCCTGAAGGGCAACCTTGCACCGGAAGGCAGCGTAGTAAAACGCGCAGCCGTACTGCCGGAAATGCTGGTACACGAAGGTCCGGCCCGTGTATTTGACTGTGAAGAGGACGCTCAGGCGGCCATCAACGCAGGTAAAATTGTTGCGGGCGATGTAGTGGTTATCCGCTATGAAGGCCCGAAGGGCGGCCCGGGTATGCGCGAAATGCTGAACCCGACCTCCGCTATTATGGGCATGGGCCTTGGCAACAGTGTTGCGCTGATTACGGACGGTCGGTTCAGCGGCGCAACCCGTGGTGCCTGTGTCGGCCACATTACTCCGGAAGCCGCCTCCGGCGGACTGATCGGCGTGGTAGAAGAAGGCGATATTATCAGCATTAATATCCCGGAAAATACCATTGAACTGAAAGTAGACGAAGCCGTTCTGCAGGAACGCATGAAGAACTTCGTACCGAAAACAAAAGAGCTGTCCGGTTATCTGAAGCGGTACGCCGCACTGGTATCCGGTGGCGCATCAGGAGCAATTTTAAACTGATATGAACGGATTAAAAGAAAAGCTTGACACTCTGTGCATTTTCAGAGACCTGCTGACCGATCCCGTCATTTCTGCTTTAAGCGTTCTTTTAGAAGAGCCCACAAACTCGGCGTATGCCGGGTTTGTGGCTGCGCTTTATCAGGCAAACGGCGGCAACATCAGCAACCATGTAAAATCCCTTTGTGATGACAGCAGTAACGTTTACGTGCAGACCATTGGCAAAAAGGAAGCGGTACCGGAGTACCTCTCCTCTGCCCTTTTAACGGAGCTGCAAACCCTGCAAGAGGTTTCTGATTTAACCAAAGAAACCCTCTGTCAGGAATTGGGAGAAGCCCTTTACAACCAGGATCTTTTGCCGGCGTTTGCCACGGAAGAGTTTGATGTAAAAGAGCATTATCTACATCGCACGGCCAATATTGGCAAATACGGTTACGGCATCTACGCCAAGAACCGGATGTTCTATGTGGATGAACAGGACCAGATTGTTCCTGTTCAACACCCGGATCAGACCAGACTGACTGACCTGATAGACTACGAACGGGAACGAAAGATTATCCTGGACAACACGAAGGCGTTGCTGGACGGTAAACCGGCCGCCAACATTCTTCTGACCGGAGATGCCGGCACCGGCAAATCCTCCACAGTTAAGGCTGTCGGAAACGAACTGTACCTGGAAGGTCTTCGTATTATTGAAGTACGAAAGAACCAATTACAGGCCATTCCAAAGATTCTGGACGACCTTGCAAGCAACCCATTGAAGTTTGTCCTATTCATAGACGACCTTTCTTTCTTAAAGGATGATGACAACTTCAACGCCTTGAAGGCTGTTCTGGAAGGCTCTGTTACTGCAAAATCCGGCAACGTGGTTATTTATGCTACCAGTAACCGTCGTCACATTATTAAGGAAACCTTCTCTGACCGGGAAGGCGATGACATCCATAGAAATGACACCATTCAGGAATTAATCTCCCTGTCAGAGCGCTTTGGAATTCACATTACCTTCTCCAAGCCCAACAAAGAAACGTTCCTTCATATTGTGCACTACCTGGCAGAAGAAAACGGCATTACCATGCCGCAGGAGGAACTGGACCTGCTGGCTGAGCGCTTCGCCTTGGAGCGTGGCGGCCGCTCCGCCCGTATTGCCCGTCAACTCATAGACGGTCTCCTTGCCACCCCTGCCCAGTCGTAAACTACAAGCCTAACCGAACCCCCGCGTTGTACGCGGGGGTTCGGTTTACAAAAAGCCCCACCTGCGTGGTGCCCCCCAAAAGTTAGACTTAAAAATCTAACTTTTGGGGGCACTTCACTTTTTGGGAGGCACTTCACTTTTTGGGGGTCACTTCACTTTTGGGAATCACTTCACTTTTTGGAGTCACTTCACTTTTTGGAGTCACTTCACTTTTTGGAGTCACTTCACTTTTTGGAGTCACTTTACTTTTTGGAGTCACTTTACTTTTGTAGCTTTTTTTCTCAATTTACACCAGTGTACGAACTCTATCATTAGAGCAGCTACGGTTTGGCACTCAGCTGTTATTTGGTGTGGCAAATTTGATGGTACTACTTCATTTGCCACACGGAAATGGAATTCGTGTGGCAAACTGTCAAAACACTGCTGATTTGCCACAC
>CAVCCW010000037.1:0-14389 GCA_963600825.1 Bacteroidaceae bacterium
CTAACTTTTATATTATTGCTAAATCTCTGGCAGCTTCTGTTAAGGAAGCTGTGCATCAGACTGTAAAGATGCCGAAAGAGGACCGGCAGGATACCGATATGCTTCCGGATAATTCCTTCCGGCATCCGGAGAATCTCTCTGCAACCGGATTTAATAAAGATCGGCGTAAACGGCACCGGCCTGTTAATTTGTGGCACCGGATTTCTTCTTTTTTCTTCCATAGGGTAGTGACAAATATTGAATCCCTAGTTAAACGCACAAACTAGATAATTGAAAAAAGAAAATATAGAAGTACTAAGTAGTTAGTTAGATTAAACTTAGTAGTAACTATATTGATTTATACTTACTTCCCTGCTTTGGCAGAAAATTCATAAAAGGAGTAAGTATATGAAAGAAAAAGAAGAAATGACTTTGAAAGAATTGGCCGAGGAATGGTTGGATTCCTTTGTCTTGGGAACTGTTAAGGCATCTACCTATCGGTCCTATTCTGGGGTTTTGAATGTCTTATGGAGATATGTGGACCCGGAAACAATGGCAGATGACTTTACCAGGCGTGACTTGCAACAGGCTTTAATCCGGATGGTACAGGATGGATTGTCTAAGAGTTGCGTTACTAAGATTGAGCAGTTTATATCCAGAGCCTATGATGATGTACTTGACGTTACTCTCGGAACTTGCCGGATTCCAAGAGGAGCAAAAGAACAAAGAATTGAAGCATTGTCTGCGGAAGAACAAAAACAGATCGAATTGGTTTGTTCTCAGATTACATATGGCGATTTACTACTGTTTCTTCTGGATACCGGCATGAGAGGATCTGAACTGATGAATTTATCCTGGGAAAACTTTGATGGAAAAGGAGTTTGGGTGCGAAGCGGAAAGACTAGGGAATCTGATCGCTATATTCCATTGACCAATAGAGCCAAGGGAATCATTTGCAGCCAGGAAAAGAAAAAGAAGAATCCTGCTGATAAAATCTTCTTGCAACCGTCCGGAGATCCGGTTACCAGGCAAATCCTGAAAAGAGCATATGGCAAGGTCCGGAAGATGACCGGCATCCAGACCTTTTCGGTCCGTGTCTGCCGACATAGCTTTGCTACCAGGCTGTTTGAGCAGGGAGCCAGCCCGAAAGTGGTTTCTGAATTAATGGGCCATACTTCCGTGGCGTTTACCATGCAACGGTACACCTCAATTACAGCAGAAGCTTTGGAAAGTGGTATTAAATTAATAGAACAAATCACGTAACTACGCCATTTGTCTTGGTAATGTTTTATAAAAATATACAAAAAAAGCCCGTAGGTTTAAGCAATATTTAAGCCTAAAACTATGGACTGCATATGCGATATTTGGTATAATTAAGATATAAAAAGAGTCCCAGAAATGACCCGGCAAGGTCATTTCTGGGTACCGTCTGAACAATGATGCTGTTCATCTGGGATTTTTACTCCGCTGGTTTTGGCTTCGTCAAGTTGCTTTTCCTCGGGTGTTTTCTTTCTAGTACGAACACACGAGTTGCAGCTGACGGAGCTTTTTTTATAACCTACGAACCTTGAAAATTTAGTAGCATTTAGTTACTTATACTCTCAATGATGCAGGTTGCTGAGCCGGTAAGCTTTGCCATGATGGATTTTAACAGATTACTTCAATCCGGAGCAAGTAAGCCTTACAGCTGTTACTGTGGTGGTAACAGTGGCCGTGAAACATTGAGTCAGATACTTGATCCCAGAGTGATCGCTCCTACGATGGTAGAGAGCCTGGAAAACCCAGATGGAATGTGCTAACCACACCCGGCTAAGTGTTAAGGAAAATTGTGTATGTTGGATGCACCGTAAACCCGGTGCATCCTTCATGGAGCTGGAGATGGGACTTGAACCCACGACCTATTGATTACGAATCAATTGCGCTACCAACTGTGCCACTCCAGCGAATGCTTATCAATCATACACGATTTTCTCTGCTACTGCAAGAAATTTTGCCCTGAATGTGGCATTCTTTCTGTACTTATGCTACCATGAAATAACCGAACTTGTGGTTCAAACAAAGGAGATTTCATATGAAAAAGAGAAGTTTTTTGGCTTTACTACTGGCCAGCATGCTTTTGGTGCTCAGTCTTTCCGCCTGCGGAAGCTCTGTTCCGGATCAATTTAAAGGAAAGCTGATGGAGCCGTACATAAAAACCATCATGACCGGAAAATATACCTATGAATCTGCCACTTTGGGAGACACTGACAACAAAACCACGTTCAGCAAAGTCAGTGAAGACAAGGTCATGATTACCATTACCACGGCAGATACCACTGCTGTCTTAATGCGGAACGGAGATAACTACTATATTGTCTCCCCTTCCAAGTTTGCTTATACTGATGCCACCGGAGATACCAAGAAACAGATTGCCGCTTACACTACCAGCCTGTCCATTGAAAACTGGACCGCCGGCTCCTTTGTAGAAGAAGGTACTTGTGCTGTCAAAGGCACGGACTATCAATACGAAGATTATTACATCGCCGCAACGCAAAAGCGGACTCGTTTTCTGTTCAATCAGGAGGACAAGTTGGCGCTGGTATGCAACGTAAACGATGACGGCAGCGTAGACGAATACTTAACCATGGATATTTATGCCGCCAGTGAACAAAACTTTGATCAGCTGAACAACTATCACTACTATAGCGCAGACGGCACTTCAGAAACCCAGACGCAGGCTAATGACGACAGCTCTGACAGTAAGGATGACAAGTCTGACTCCGGTTCCAAAGAAGAAACCAAGGCAAGTGAGCAAACCGAAGCCACGAAATCCAAGAAATAATTCAAAAAGAACCCAAAAAGAGTACCTTGTTCTTTTGCAAAGTACTCTTTCTTTTTAGGAGGGAAGCCCATGTCCGTCATTGTTTCCGGTGCATCCAGCGGAATTGGATACGCCACTGCCAAAGCCTTTGCCAAGGCCGGATATGCCACTGCCATCCTTTGCCATAACGGCCGGGCGGCAGCAGAGGCACTGTGTGCCGAACTGCAAGACCAGGGCCTGACAGCAAAGGTGTATCAGGGTGACATAGCCGACTCTTCTGCGGTGGATGCCATTGTGGCGGCAGTAGAGCGGGAGCTTGGTCCGGTAGAAGTCCTGGTGAACAATGCCGGCATCAGCAAATCCGGCTTGTTAACAGACTTCTCGGACGAAGACTACCACCGCATGATGCAGGTCAACCTGGACAGTGCGTTCTTCTTCTCCCGCGCCGTACTGCCGTCCATGATTCACCGCAAACAGGGCTGCATTATTAATGTCTCCTCCATGTGGGGTGAAGTCGGCGCCTCCTGTGAAGTGGTGTACAGTACCACTAAGGCAGGCCTGATTGGATTTACAAAAGCACTGGCAAAGGAAGTCGGTCCCAGCAATATTCGCGTTAACTGCGTATCGCCTGGGGTCATTCAAACGCCTATGAATGCAGTGTATGATGAAGAAACGTTGCAGGAGCTGGCAGAAGAAACGCCACTGAATCGCCTGGGAACGGCAGAAGACGTAGCAGAAACCATCCTCTTTTTAGCTTCTGAAAAAGCCTCCTTTATTACGGGCCAAGACTTTGGCGTAAACGGCGGCATGATCATATAAGAACTTGAGTCCCTTTGTTTTCTTGAAAACAGGGGGCTCCTTTTTTATAATGTTTGCATACCGTATTTTACTAGGAAGAGAGGTCTTTTTTATGCCACAGATTTTTGATTGCAAAGCCGTTGCCAAACAGATCAGAAAAGAGTGTTTGGCTGAATCTGAGGTATTGCAAAAGGAAGGATTTCAACCAAAGTTAAGCCTGCTTCGCGTTGGCGCCAAGGGGCCGGACGTGTCTTACGAACGGTCCATTTTGAAGGTGATGGAGGCGGCCGGGATTGCCGTAGAAGTCCACGTTTTGCCGGAAGACATCTCCGAAGAAGACTATATCGGGGTCATGCAGGCGGAAAACGCAGACAAAACTGTACATGGCATTTTGGCCTTTCGCCCATTAGACCACATTAACGAAGGAACTGCCATTTCCGACTGCTTACATCCGGACAAAGACGTTGACGCTTCCACCACAGCCAATCTGGGCCGCATTATGATGGGTGACAAACGCGGTTTTCTCCCGTGTACTGCCGCAGCGCTTTTGGCGGTCCTGCAATTTTATCATATTGATTTGGACGGCAAAAACGTAGTTATTGTCAACCGCTCCAATGTCATAGGGAAACCACTTTCCATGATGCTAACCCAGTTAAATGCCACGGTTACCTTATGTCACACCCATACTAAAGACTTGGCCGCCAAATGCCGCGCGGCAGACATTCTAGTGTTGGGCCTGAACGGTTGCAACTTAATTACCGAAGACTTTGTTGGTCCGCATACCATCCTGTTGGATGCCACTACCGTTTGGGAAAAAATGGTAGATGAGCAAGGCAATCCAGTCATAAACGAAAAAACCGGTCGCCAGCGTGTGGTCACCAAAGGATGCTGCACGGACGCGGCCCTGGCCGCCTGTGCCGCCTATACTCCGGTACCGGGCATTGGTGGCATTACCACTTCGCTTCTTGCTAAAAATGTAATCCAGGCCTGCCGTTTACAACACGGTCTGGAATAAAGGAGGGCGTTCCATGAATTTACAGGATTTAACCGTACCGCAATTTGTAGATGAAAGCTTTTCCAAGGCCCCGGTTCCGGGTGGCGGCGGCGTAGCCGCCGTGGTCGGTGCCCTTGGCGCCGCCCTGGGCGGCATGGTCTGCAACCTGACCACAGGGAAAAAGAAATATGCTATCTACGAAGAAGATATTCAACGATTGCTAAACCAACTGGATTTTCTAACCAAACGGATTCTGTCTTTGGCAGAAGAAGATGCAAAGAATTTTGCTCCTTTGGCAGCGTGTTATTCCCTGCCGGCGGAAACTGAATCGCAGAAGAAAGAAAAACACGACAAAATTCAGAGCGCACTTTTGGTAGCCATTTCCGCTCCTATAGAACTTGTAAAGCTGTCTTACCAAGCTCTTCAATGCCTGGAAGAACTGGTTCAAAAAGGTTCTGTTATGGTGCTTTCGGATGTCGG
Source organism: Bacteroidaceae bacterium (assembly GCA_963600825.1). Lineage (GTDB taxonomy): Bacteria > Bacillota > Clostridia > Oscillospirales > Acutalibacteraceae > RUG420. The sequence goes on from CAVCCW010000037.1 coordinate 5,052, forward strand.
TTGCGGAGCTCTGTGCCTGAAAGCCGCATTGCAAATGGGCTGGCTCAACGTCAAAATCAACCTGAGTTCCATTGAAGACAACGCTTATTGCACATCGGTTCGTGAAGAACTTCTTCCCCTTTTGCAGGAAGGGGAAACGCTGGCCGACCACATTTATAAAAAGGTAGAAGAGAAGGTATAATCCTATGACAAATTATGCTTATGATAAAGAATTTAACAAACGGCTGAACGGCTACAAGCAGAACTTCCGTGTCATTACGGAAGACACCTCCAACCCACTGATTCTGTTTGTCCATGGTGGACCGGGTGCCCCTGACCGTCATATTGCCATCCATGCACAAGCTAAAAACCTGGTGGAGGCCGGCTATACCATGGTCCTTTGGGATCAGCGTGGTGCCGGAAAGTCCTTTCATCCGTCCATCCTGCTGGACAAAGATCTGTGCATTGATGATTGCGTAGAGGACGCCCATCAGCTGATTCTCTGGCTCTGCAAAAAATACCATCAGAAGAAGATTATCCTGTTTGGCCGCTCCTGGGGAACCGTGCTCGGTGGTCTGGTTTGCAAGAAATATCCGGAACTGATTGCCGCTTACATTGCACAGGGCCAGTTTGTAGACGGCACATTAAATGAAGCCCTGTCTTATGAATACGCCCGTGCCAATGCACAGGTGGCCGGAGACAAAAAATCCTTGAAAAAGCTGGAAGGCGGTGCTCCGGTAAAGGGCGTTTATCCAACCACAACCGGCATGTCTACCCAGCGCAATATACTTGCCAAATACGGCGGAGCCGACTGGAAAGACCGCGGCGGATACTTTACACACATTGTAAAGCCCATGCTGACCAATGACGGCTATCACCTGAAAGATATTCCAAAATATGCTGTTGGCGGCGTCTTCCTGTCCACCAAGCTTTGGCCGGAAGTAGTTTCCCATGATTTCCGCAAGGAAATTACGGAGTTAAAGATGCCTTGTCTTTTTACCATCGGCCGCCACGACTACAACACCCCGGCACCGTTGGCACTGACCTGGTATCAAAATTTGAAGGCCCCTTATAAAAAATGGGTTTGGTTTGAAGATTCCGCCCACGGTCCCATTTCAGAAGAACCGGAAAAATGGGCCAAAGTGGTCTTGGAATTTCTGCAGGAGCAGTTGTAATCCTTACCCGGTTCCAATCTGGTCTACAGTCAAAAGAGTGCACCTCACGAAGTGCGCTCTTTTATCATTTGGTAAATTTGTTTTGGTTCCTTTTGCTAAACCGCAATAAGAAGATACATATGATTGATAAAAAATTGTTTAAATTGTATGGTGATTTTCTTTGTGATATAATTAGAACGTTAGTAACGAATTCTTCGTAAATAACAAAAGAGAGGACTGATTTCTTTGTACAAAATTGTCACAAAACGAGATCTTAATCCGACTGTTTGCTTAATGGAGGTAGAAGCTCCGCTGGTTGCCAGAAAAGCAAGAGCGGGACAGTTTATCATCCTGCGGATTGATGAATACGGTGAACGTATTCCACTGACAGTTGCTGATTATGATCGTGAAAAGGGCACCATTACCATTATCTTCCAGAAGGTTGGTAAATCCACCTGGAAGCTGGGTGACCTGAATGAAGGAGACTACATCCAGGACTTTGTAGGTCCGCTTGGCATTGCCTCCGAATTTGATGGAATGAAGAAGGTTGCTGTTATCGGCGGCGGCGTAGGTTGCGCCATTGCTTATCCGCAAGCCAAAGCCCTTCACGAACTGGGCATTCATTGTGACCTGATTACCGGTTTCCGCAACAAGGATCTGGTTATTTTGGAAGATGAAATGAGAGCAGTATGTGATAACCTTTACCTTTGCACAGATGACGGATCCTATGGAGAAAAGGCTCTGGTTACCGACGTACTGAAGCGTCAGATTGAATCCGGTGCCGGTTATGACTGTGTCATTGCCATCGGCCCGCTGATCATGATGAAATTTGTTGCACAGCTGACCAAACAATATGACATCCGTACCATCGTTTCCATGAACCCAATTATGATTGACGGTACCGGTATGTGCGGTGGTTGTCGTCTTACCGTTGACGGCGAAGTTAAATTTGCCTGCGTAGACGGTCCGGACTTTGACGGTTTCAAAGTTGACTTTGACGAAGCCATGCGCCGCTCTGTTATCTTCAAAGAAAAACAGGATCATGACAGAGAAGAATATTGTAACCTGTATCATAAGGAGGTTGTGGAATAATGCCTAACATGTCTTTAACCAAGGTTGCCATTCCGGAACAGGATCCTAATGTAAGAAATAAAAACTTCTTGGAAGTTTCCCTTGGATATACTGCAGAAATGGCACAGGAAGAAGCACAGCGTTGCCTGAACTGCAAGAACAGACCGTGTGTTTCCGGCTGTCCTGTTAATGTACAGATTCCGGATTTCATTTCCGCCATTGCCGCAGGAAATTTCCAGGAAGCCAATGACATCATCAAAACCACCTCTGCCCTTCCTGCTGTTTGTGGCCGTGTCTGCCCGCAGGAAAGTCAGTGTGAAGGAAAATGTGTTCGCGGTATCAAAGGCGAGCCAGTTGGTATCGGTCGTCTGGAGCGTTTTGCTGCTGACTGGGCCCGTGAAAACGGCAAACAGGAAACCTATGATATCCAGCCAAACGGTCACCGTGTTGCCATTGTCGGTTCCGGTCCTTCCGGTCTGACCTGCGCCGGAGACCTTGCCAAACTCGGCTATGACGTTACCATTTACGAAGCATTCCACGAAGCCGGCGGCGTACTGCTCTATGGTATTCCGGAATTCCGTCTTCCGAAGGCTATCGTAAAGAAGGAAATTGAAGGCCTGAAGGCCATGGGCGTTAAGATTGTCACCAATGCCGTTATCGGTAAATGTGAAACCATTGATGAACTCTTTGAGCAGGGCTACGAAGCTGTATTTGTCGGCTCCGGCGCCGGTCTGCCAAGCTTCATGAAGATTCCGGGGGAATCCTTAAACGGCGTTTACTCTGCCAACGAATATCTGACCCGCGTTAACTTCATGAAGGCGTTCAAAGAAGGCTATGACACCCCAATTACCCATGACAAGCGTGTAGCTATTGTTGGTGGTGGTAACGTTGCCATGGACGCAGCCCGTACTGCAAAACGTCTGGGTGCAGAAGAAGTTTACATTGTTTACAGACGTTCGGAAGAAGAACTTCCTGCCCGTGCAGAAGAAGTACATCACGCAAAAGAAGAAGGCATTATCTTCAAGCTGCTGAATAACCCGGTTGAAATCCTTGGAGATGACAAGGGTTGGGTTACCGGCATGAAGTGCATCAAGATGGAACTGGGTGAACCGGATGACTCCGGTCGTCGCCGTCCGGTTGCCATTCCGGATTCTGAATTCGTTCTGGATGTAGATGCCGTCATCATGTCTATTGGTACTTCTCCAAACCCACTGATCCGTTCCACCACTCCTGGTCTGGACACCAACAAGTGGGGCTGCCTGGTTGCCGATGAAAACGGTCTGACTTCCCGTGAAGGCGTATACGCCGGCGGTGACGCCGTTACCGGTGCTGCCACCGTTATTCTTGCCATGGGTGCTGGTAAAACTGCAGCCGCTGCCATGGATGAATACATTAAAAACAAGGGTTAATTTATACTGCTAATAAGTTACTCTAAAAAGTAGCAAACCCCCGCGTTACAACGCGGGGGTTTTTGTGTCTCTTTTTGGGTTTCTTTCCGGGTTTAGAAGTTTTCTAAAGCATTGCCGTCTCCGGTGCGGAGATTAAATTGGAGCACCTTTTCCTGTCCGTCTTCAGTGTAGTCAATCCGAACAACATCTTTTTCTACGTACTCAACCAGTTTTACCTGATAGTCTTTTGGCTGGAAAATCTTCTTCAGATTTTCCATAGCCTTATGCGAATACTGTCCGGCATTGTCCGACATAAAGAGAACTGATCCAAAAATATCATTGACTTTGGCCAAATCCAGCTTCTGTTCATAAGTAAAGTCAATGTTGTCATCCCGCAGGAAGAAAACATCCGGGTCATTGGCAAAGGCGCGACCATTCAAGCAGCGGCGGAAAATGGTATCTACCATAGCGTTGTAGCAGCTTGGTACTTCCCCATTCATTTCCATCTTGTTGACCAGGTCACCACCAAAGACCTTGTTGGCGTCACAGCCGATACGGCAGGCATCAAAGACACCCATGCAGGCACCCAGTGGAACGCCACAGCCAAGAATAATTTTGTCCCCGCAGCATTCCCGCAACAAATCAACTGCTTCACACATCAACTGACCACGGGTCTTTCCGCCACGCGGTAAAACGCAAGCCGTATACAGGAAGTCCAGCTTGACCATGTCAAAGCCCCAATCCTGCAAAATTACTTTAAACGTATGTTTTAAGAAGTCACGTACTTCCGGCTTTTCAATATCCAGCGTAAAAGTCAGACCCCAGTTAATCAGGCCCAGTTGTGGCACCTTCGATCCGAAGGTCGGGGACGGGATCAGCCAATCCCGGTGCGCTTTAAACAGCTCTGAGCTGATTTGAACATTCAGCGGCGCTAACCAAAGTCCGGCCAGGTAGCCCTTGTCGTGAATGGAATCCACAATGGGCTTCAGGCCGTGCGGGAACTTTTCCGGGTTGGGGGACGTCCAGTCCCCGACTTTGGAGTAACCGTCATCAATCTGGAAAATCTGCGTCAGGTCGGAAACGGTATCCAATCCGTTCAGGTCCCGCAGGATAATGTCTTCATTAATGTTGCGGAAATAGTTGTACCAGGAAGTGTACCCGGCAAAACGGGTCACCTTCGGTTTGGAGAAGCCACAGAAGTCAAAGAAGTATTGATCAAAAGCAGCGTCATAATCATCTTCAATTACTGCAACATCCAGCAATTGATACTGCTGTCCTTCTGCCAGTTCCAAACCGTCTACGTCCTTTACAATGGAAAAGCGGTCATGGTACATATCCACGTCAAAAATAGTAAAGCCCTGCCGTTCCGACCGGGAACCGTACAATTTGATGCGGTTACTTCCCTGCTTTCGCAAATACGTGAAGGTTTCCGAATGGAACACACCTAATTGGCCATAGGAAGTGAAATTATAGTCTCCTACTGCGGTGGCAAGATATTGCCCCAGGCGCACCCAGTCCGCCATTTTCGTGTATCCAACAGAGCGGTCACTTCTTTTATATTCCGTGGAAGTAGACCAGGACTGGTATCCGTTGGAGAAGAAGCGGTCTTCATCCGCAAATGCATAATTGCTGTCCAGCACCAAATGGGTCATCCGGATAGGCTTCTTTGCCGTCAGGATGGCACCAAGATACCCTTCCCGTTCTTCCAACTGCAGCGTAAATGCTTCGTTGTCAAAGGTGCTTACTTCATATTCTGTGCCAAGGTAGTTGTAACTTGCTTTCAGAGTAAACATGGAATCCTCCTTTATTCTGTGAATGAGCTGACCGTTTCTGCCAGAGCTTCCCACTCTTCCAGAGCCGCGTCTAAGCGTTCATTTGTTTCTGCTAATTCTTCTGACAGGCGCGTGGCTTTTTCAAAATTGGTAGCCACTTCTTCCGTATCCAATGCGCCCGTTAATTCTTCTATTTTTTGCTCCAAGGCATTGACTTCTTCTTCTTTTTTCCGCAGGGCAGTTTTGGCACGTGTCTGTTCGGAACGCAGCTTCTTCTGTTCCAGGTAAGACTTGCCACCCGCTCCCATTTCCTTTTTAGGTTCCGCTTCCCCGGGCGAGTCAGCGCTTTCCCTTGCCAAACGTTCTTCCAGCTGTTTCTGGTAAGTATCATAATTGCCAAGACAAAGTTCGCTGTCTTTGGGCCGCAGGCAGAAAATACGATCTGCAATCCGGTTGATAAAGTAACGGTCATGGCTGATAACCAGCAAAGTACCATCATAGGCCTGCAGTGCTTCTTCTAAAGCAGCCATGGAGTAAATATCCAGGTGGTTGGTAGGTTCGTCCAGAATCAGGAAATTGCACTGTTGCAGCATTAGCTTGCAAAGGGCCACTTTGGCGCGTTCCCCACCACTGAAAGAGGAAATCTTTTCAAACACTTTATCCTGGGTGAAGCCAAACACGGCCAGTGCGGAGCGGACTTCCGTATTACTCATGCGTGGATAACTGTCCTGTACTTCTTCAAAGGCGGTTTTGTTTGGGCTTAAATTCAGCTGATGCTGGTCAAAATATCCGACGGTTACACCAACGCCAAAGCGGACACCGCGTCCACGGCGCAGGATCTGCTTAACCAGTGTGGTTTTTCCTATGCCGTTGTCTCCAATCATGACCATGCGGTCCCCACGCTTTAGTTCAAAGGAGACCCCTTCATACAGGACTTTATCTGGGAACGCCATGGAAACGTCATGGAGTTCCAGCACATCTTCACCACTAATGGTGGCGGGCCGGAACGCAAAGGAGAAATCAAATTTCTCCTGCTCCGGCTTTTCTAATCCTGCCGTCATGCGGTCAATTTGTTTTTGTTTGCTTTCGGCCGTCTTAATATTTTTTTCCCGGTTCCAGCGGCGTTGTTGTTCAATGACGCCCTCCAGCCGGTGTACTTCGTCCATGACGTTCTTGTAATGGCGTTCCTGGCTAACGTCCCGTTCTTCTTTCAGCGCCATGTGGCGGCTGTAATTGCCTTCCGTTACATAGACTTTCCGTGTGGTTATTTCCGCAATTTTATTGCAGATTTTATCCAGGAAATACCGGTCATGGGAAATGACCAACGTGGTAATATGGCTACCGGCAATAAACTTTTCCAGCCAGGAAACAGACTGCATATCCAAATGGTTGGTGGGTTCATCCAGTAACATAAGGTCCGGCTTTTGCAGAAGCAGTTTAGCCAATCCAATTTTAGACTTCTGCCCACCGGAAAGGCTGCTGACCGGCAACGCCTGTTCTTCTTCCGTAAATCCAAGACCGCTTAATACCGAGCGAGTCAGCGCGGCGTACGTCAACCCGTCCGCCGCTTTATATTGTTCTAAAAGTTGTTCCTGTTCTTCAATCAGGGCTGTATCCGCATGCACCTGCAAAACAGAACGCAGTTCTGCCAGCCGTTGCTCCATTTCCTTCAGCGGTGCAAAAATGGTCAGACACTCTTCGTATGCCGTTTTTTCAGAATTGGCACAAACGTGCTGTTCCAAATATCCAATCTTCAAGAAGGAGGAGCACACTACGTTACCTGCATCTGCGTCTTCCTGTCCGGTTATGATTCGAAACAGGGTGGTTTTTCCGGCGCCATTGGCCCCAATCAAACCAACAATATCCCCTTTTTCCAGGGAAAGATTAGCGTTTTGGAATAGGAGTCGGTCCCCATACCACTTTTCCAAATTGCAACAGTTTAAAATCATGGGGTAATTCCGTCCTTTTCCTAATGGTATATTCTATGCTATAATGTGTGTAATTTTATTACGACATTGAGGAGCTCATTATGGACAAGCAGAAAAAGTGGACCGGGAAAAAGGTCATCCTTCTGATTGCAGAGCTGTTTTTCCTGGCTCTGTTTCTGGTGGCTGCTGTCCGTCTGGGTATGATGGCCTATGACTACCATAAAGGAGATCAGTTATACCAGCAAGCATCGGACTCTTTCTTAAAAGAAGAAAACTCTGACAGCAACGCTTCCATTGATCTTGGCATTTCCGTAGATTTTGATGCCTTAACCAAAACCAATGCAGATGCCATTGGTTGGATTTTGATTCCGGACACCGCGGTTAATTATCCGTTAATGCAAACAGAAAATAATGAATATTATCTGAAGCACACCTACAACCGCACCTACAGTGACTTCGGCAGTATTTTCCTGGCGGCTGAATGCGGATCAGATTTTGCAGATCAACACAGTTTAATTTACGGGCATAACACCAAAAACGGATCCATGTTTGGCTCTTTAAAGAAGTATAAAGACAAGTCCTATTTAGAGGCCCACCCGTATCTTTACATTATCCAGAAGGATCAGATCCTGGAATATAAAATTGTTTCCGCTTTTACGGCGGAAACTTCAGATGACATTTATTTGTTAAGTTTTGCCTCCGACGGGGATTACTTCTACTGGTTGCAGCGTATGGTAGCCCTTTCGGAAGTAGAAACAGAAGCACCGGAGTTGTCAGCGGACACCAGGGTATTAACCCTTTCCACCTGTACTTCCCGTACAGAAACCGAGCGGTTTACGGTAAATGCCATTTTAAATCAGGTTTACTCAACTGTTAACACGGCCCAGTAAAACATCTTCCAGGGAAACACTGTCCAAGTACCGGTAAATGCATTCATCCAGATTTTTCCAAAGCGGATAGGTTAAGCATTCGGTCATATTGGCACAGCCAACTTCCGTACCGGCGCAAGCCACCGGTGCCAGTTTTCCTTCTGCACTTTTTAAAATTTCGCCGGCTGAAATATCTGCCGGTAAGCGGGACAGTTGATATCCCCCGTGTTTTCCATGATGAGCGGTAATCAGTTCGTCTTTGGACAAACGGCTGGCTATGGCTTCCAAATATTTAATGGAAACCTTTTGCCGTTCTGCAATTTCTTTCAGGGAAATATAACCCTCATCCTGGTGCTGTGCCAAATCCAGCATAATGCGGAATGCATAGCGTCCTTTTGTGGAAATCATCATGTCTTATCACCTGCTCTATTTTAACTTTTTTATACTTGCTTTTCAACAAGCAGAGGAGTCTTCCATGAGTAACATTACCCTTAGAACTCTTTGCATTCTCGGGTGCTTCATGACCTGTTATTTTCTAGGCACATTTCAGCCCTCGTACTTACTCGGCATGAAAATTTACCATAAAGATTTGCGGCAGGAAGGCAGCGGAAATTCCGGTGCCACCAATGCCATTCGTGTGTTCGGACTGAAGTTCGGCTTACTTTGTCTGGCCATAGACGCCGGCAAAGGCGCCCTTGGCGTCCTGTTTGCCAAACTAATGTTAACAGCAGACATTGTCGGGTCCCATGACGTGTCCATCTGCTTTCAGCTGATTGCCGGCATCTTTGTGTTAATCGGGCATAATCACCCGTTTTATATGCAGTTCCGTGGCGGAAAGGGAGTAGCTGCCTCGCTCGGCGTCATGCTGGTCATTGACTGGCGGGTTTTCCTGATTGCAGCAATTCCTTCCCTCCTTTGTCTTTTGCTGACACGGATCATGTCCATCTCGTCTTTAACCTTTGAGTTCATGTGTTTCCTTTCGTTTCTGTTCCTTTACTTCCAGTCAGATGCATTCTACTGGATTGTCATTGTGGCATCGCTTTATCCCATTCTGTCCTTTACACGGCACCGCAACAACCTTGCTCGCCTGGTCAACGGAAAAGAACCGAAGCTCTGGGGTCAGAAGCCACAGGAAGCACAACGCGTTCAAAAGAATTCCTGGGGCACCATCATAGAC
>CAVCCW010000038.1:0-12014 GCA_963600825.1 Bacteroidaceae bacterium
CTGTCGGCGCCCTACTACCCGCCTGCGCACTCTGTCGGCGCCCTACTACGTGTAAATTTGGAAAAAAATAAAAATTACACGTAATTCAGGAGAAGGATTACGTGTAATTTCAGAAAAAAGCTGATTTTACACGTAGCCTCAGCTGCTAATGCCAATGTTTACTCAAGTCGCCGGCACCCGACTACGTGTAAATTTGAAAAAAAGTAAAAATTACACGTAATTCAGGATGGAAACTACGTGTAATTTTAAGAAAAAACTGATTTTACACGTAATTCGGAGCAGAACCCGATCCAGAGCAGAACCAGATCCAGAACAAAACCCTAGAGTAGGGTGTTGCAATACTTTAAGAAAACTGTAACTTTTGTAACTACTGATCTGTAATCCTTTGTTATTTTAATAAGGCTGGTGAATGTGTTACCATTTATGCAGTATCACTGAAAAGGGAAACACTGGAAAGGGGACCACCGGAATGGAAAAAGTACTAGTTTGCGATGACGACATTGCCATCCTGGAATCCATAGAGATTTATCTGAAACTGGAAGGGTATCAGGTGCTGAAGGCTACCAATGGCCGGGAGGCGTTGGAACTGGCGGAAAAGGAAGAACCACAATGCATGATCCTGGATATTATGATGCCGGAAATGGACGGGCTGACCGCTATTCGCAAGCTGCGGGAAGACCGCAACATTCCGGTCATTATGCTCTCTGCCAAATCGGAGGATACGGACAAGATTGCCGGTCTCAGCTTTGGCGCAGATGACTATGTCACCAAGCCGTTTAATCCGTTGGAACTGGTGGCCAGGGTCAAGTCCCAGATTCGCAGATACACTAGCCTTGGCAGTGCCCCGGAGCAAAAGAATTTGCTGAAGACCGGCGGACTTGCCCTGGATATCAACGCCAAAACGCTGACGCTGGATGGCGAACCGGTCAAGCTAACCGCAACCGAGTACAAAATCATGGAATATCTGATGATGAACATGGGCTGCATCCTTTCCACCCAGCAAATTTATGAAGCCGTTTGGAATGAAGAGGCATTTGCTTCGGAAAAGACGGTTACCGTGCACATTCGCCGCATTCGGGAAAAAATTGAAATTAATCCGAAAGACCCAAAATATATAAAGGTGGTGTGGGGAATTGGCTACAAGATTGACAAAGATGCATAACAAAACCGCTTACAAAATAATATGTGTGGTGCTGTCCTGCGTTTTCTGCTTTGCCAGCGTTTTGATGCTGGCGCAGTTGGCTGTCTATAACTCTATGGGATATAGCTTCTTTACTTCCACAGAAAATACAATCCTTGGTGACGGCAGTACAAAGTATGCGGAGCAAATAAAAACGGACATAGGCTGGGTAACCTCCTTGGTAACCAGGTATCAGACCTTGGATGAAACCAAGATTGAAGAGTCTGCCTACTATCAGGAACAACTGAAGGAACTGGAAAAAAGAAAACAGACAGACTTGGAAGAAGCTGTCCTGAATGAAAAAAAGAACTTCATTGATGAAAATGTAGTAGTAGAATTTGACGACCAGGGAGAATCCTACTATTCCTTTGACAACTCCATAGGGTTCAATATTGAATCAGACAGCCTGATGCACATTACCGTAGCAGAACAGGATGCAGCAGATGAAAACAACAATGGCTTAATTACCGTTAACGGAGTTGATTATTACGAAGGGGTTTCCCTGGATGCCATTACCATTACCATAGACGAAAAGTCCCTGGCGGAAGAAGCGGAACAGGGCTACCAGGATTCCCTGAAGAGCTTTAAAGATCAGTATTACTCTAATTTCCGCAGCATGAAAACGGCTCTGTACGGCAGCAGTAGTTTCCGCTTCTGCGTTGTAGACAGGGCAACGGGAACCGTTTATACCAATATGGATGTGGACGGAGTGGAAGAAGCTGAATCGCAAGGGAACAGCGGCTTTGCCATGATGACAAAGAATTCCACCCTGACCCTCAGTCAGGAACTTTCCTCCATTTTGGCGCAGACGTATGGGTATTATCAAAGCAGAGTGGAGGCTTCCAGTAAGGAAGCAACTGCCATGTACACGGACAGCCCGTATGCGTCGCTTCTTTATGCCGATTTTGCCGGCGATTTAAACCCTTCCGATTACGATACTTATTTTCAGGTCCCACTGCAATTTCAGACGGAAGATACAAACGACACCTACTCTGTATTGGCAACAGAATATGAACAAGCCAAGGAAAATTTTGTATGGACGCTAATTGCTTTTGCAATAAGCGGTATTTTCTGGTTGCTTAGCATCTTGCTTGTATTCCTGTCGGCCGGAAAAATGGACCAGGAAGGAAAAATTATCCCGGCGTGGATAGATCATTTCCCGGCATCCCTTCATCTTGCATTGGCTGCGCTAATTATTTTTGCACTGGCCAGCGCCGGATATTCTTCTGCACATGTTTTGGTAGATAACTACGCGGAGTATACCTCTGGAACGAATTTCCTATGGGGTGCAGCGTGTGGAGGATTGGGTATAGGAATTAACCTCTGCCTGATTGAAAGCATAAGCAGTCTGATTCGACAGATTCGAGCGGGACTTTTCCGGAAATGCAGTCTGCTGTATCAGCTTTTCGATAAAAACGGAATTGGCAAGAAACTGGTGGGCAAACTGTCTGCCTGGTGGAATAATCGGTTCCCAATTCAGGATAAAAAATTGAAGAAACGCATGCTTTGGTTTTTGGCAGGATATGCCTTCCTGATGGTTCTCCTGGGTGCTTACAATAACATGTTCTGCTTTGCAGCAATGATTTTGCTGTCTGTTGCCTTCGTCCTGTATTTGTTCCGCTTTTGCCGGGATTTGCAAAATATAAATAGTGCATTAGCAGATGCGGAAAAAGGGCAGTATGACTTCCAACTGGCACCGGAGAAAATGACCAAGTATGTTCGGCCAATCGGGCAAAAAGTCAATAATCTGACGGATGGTATGAAACTTGCGGTAGAGGATGCGGTAAAGAATGAACGGCAGAAAACCGAACTGATTACCGGCGTGTCCCATGACCTGAAGACGCCACTGACCAGCATTATTGCGTATACGGATTTGCTGAAGAAATGTGACATCCAGGACCCGCAGGCGATGCAGTATTTGGTCGTGTTGGAAGAAAAATCGGCAGCTCTGAAGAAGCTGATTGAAGATTTGATTGAAGCCAGCAAGGTTTCCAGCGGTAACGTAGAACTCCATTTGGCTAAAATTAATCTGAGCGAGCTTCTGGAACAGGTTTATGGGGAATATGAACTGGCGTTGCAGGAAAAAGGCTTGCTGCTGAAGTTGAATCTGCCGGGAGAACCGCAGTTTGTCATGGCAGACGGGCAGAAGGTATACCGTATTCTGGAAAATCTGTTCTCCAACATTCAAAAATATGCACTGGAGAATACGCGTGTGTATATTGACCTGAAAAAGGAAGACCATATGGCTATGGTTGCTTTAAAAAACGTGTCCCGTGAAGAAATGAATTATGATCCGTCCGAACTGACGGAACGGTTCTTCCGCGGAGATCGTTCCAGAACAACAGAGGGCTCCGGTTTAGGGCTGTCTATTGCGGAAAGTCTGACCACAGCACAGGGAGGTACGTTTGACATTTCCATTGATGGGGATCTGTTCAAGGTAATCATCCAACTGCCACTGGCAGAATAAGAAAAATATTTCAGAAAAAGGGCTTGTTGCAAGGCAACAGGCCCTTTTTTATGCTATACTAGCTAAGATATTCGGATGCCGAAGGAGGGCCACTTATGACAGCCAAGGAACTAAAGGATGCCTTACAAACCAAAGAGCTGCAAGACCGGCTGACCACACTTTATGTGGAATCAGATTTGCTTCCGGAACAGCTGAAGCGGTACGAAGACGCCATTGACTGTTTCCTGAACTATTATCAGGACGGAGACCTTCACATTTTCTCTGCTCCCGGACGGAGTGAAGTTGGCGGCAATCATACAGACCATCAGCGGGGAAAAGTGTTGGCTGCTTCGTTGAATTTGGATGTCATTGCAGTTGTCCGAAAAACGGAGGACGGTGTCATTCGCCTGAAATCCAAAGGCTATCAGGAAGACGTTATTGATTTAAACCAGTTGGAACCGGTGGAAGAAGAAACTGATCATTCTCCGGCGTTGATCCGGGGCGTGGCAGCCGCATTCAAAGCTCATGGTTATGAAATTGGTGGCTTTGAAGCCTATACTACCAATGACGTAAAACCGGGTTCCGGGATGTCTTCCAGTGCCGCCTTTGAAATTTTGGTGGCCACCATCTTAAATCATCTTTATAATAACGGAAGCGTCAGCCCTGTGGACCAGGCCAAGTTTTCCCAGTATGCGGAAAATGTATTTTTCGGGAAACCGAGCGGCTTACTGGATCAGATGGCCTGTTCCGTCGGTGGTTTAATTAATATTGACTTTGCAGAAAAGGACAGCCCGAAAATTCATCCGCTGACCGTTGATTTCGGAAAATTCGGATATGCGCTTTGCATTACGGATACCAAAGGCTCCCACGCCGATCTGACGCCGGATTATGCCGCTGTTCCGCAGGAAATGAAGCAGGTAGCGGCCTTCTTCCAAAAAGAGGTTTTGGAAGAAGTACCGGAGCAACACTTTTATCAGAATCTGATTGCTCTTCGAAAAGCCTTGGGTGACCGGCCCGTGCTCCGTGCCCTGCATTGGTACAATGAAAACAAGCGGGTAGACGGGGAAGTGGAAGCCCTGGAAAACGGGGACTTTGACCGTTTTCTGCAGCTGATTAAAGCATCTGGGGACTCTTCCTATAAATATTTGCAAAATGTTTATTCAGCTCATAAATTGAATGAGCAGGGCCTGAGCATCGGCCTTGCCATCAGTGACAACGTCCTGGCCGGCGCCGGTGCCAGCCGCGTTCACGGCGGCGGCTTTGCCGGCACCATTCAGGCCTTTGTTCCACAGGACAAAGTGGCGGAATACAAGGCCGCATTGGATGGCGTTTTTGGAGAAGGCTCCTGCCGCGTTCTGCAAATCCGCAACGTTGGCGGCGCACAGGTTCTTTAAGCATTCTCCTTAGTCCTGCCATTTTTATCCCTTTCAGAAAGGATTTTCCCATGATATTAATCAAACAGTTTACCTTTGACGCAGCACATAATCTGGTCAACTATCACGGTAAGTGTGAACGCCTGCACGGCCATACTTACAAATTGGTTGTAAAATTGGAGGGGACCAGAGACCAGGAAGACATGCTTTTTGATTTTGTAGAATTAAAGCATCTGGTTAAGGACACTGTGCTGGAACAGTTTGATCATCATTATCTGAATGATTTTATTCCGCAGCCAACGGCAGAAAATATTGCTGTTTATATCTGGAACCAATTAGAACCACTGGTTCGCCGGGACAACGTTCATCTTTATGAAATTGAAGTTTGGGAAACTGCGGACTCCGGCATTGTATACAGAGGAGAACAGGCATGAAAGACGTACAGAACCAAAAGGATCCCCGCAATATTCCACTGAATGAAGTGGGCATTAAAAACCTGCGGTATCCTTTAGATATTAAAGACAGCAACGGTCAGTGGTTTACCACGCACACCACCATCAGCGCCCGCGTCGGGCTGCCGGCGGACAAGCGCGGAACCCATATGTCACGCTTTGTGGAAATCATCCAGGCGTATGACAAACTGAACCTGAAAGAAATGAAAGAGCTGCTGCGCTCCATGCAGACCACCCTGGAAGCGGAAACCGCTTACCTGGAAATCAGCTTTGATTACTTTGTTAAAAAGAAGGCACCGGTTTCCGGCAAGGAAGCCTACTTAAATATCCTGGTTACCGTAAATGCATCCCTGGAACAGGATGATTTCCACTTCGTGGTAACGGTACAAACGCCGGTTACTACGTTGTGCCCGTGCTCTAAAGAAATTTCGGACTACTCGGCCCACAACCAAAGGGCTTTGGTTACCATTACCACGGATACCCAAAAGTTTATTCCGCTGGAACGTTACGTTGCCATTTCCGAAGCGGCCGCCAGCAGCCCGCTTTACACACTGCTGAAGCGCCCAGATGAAAAATACGTTACCGAATATGCCTATGACCATCCCAAATTTGTGGAAGATGTTTGTCGTGACGTCAAACAACAGCTGGACAAAATGGAAGGCATTAACAGCTACGTGGTAGAAGTGGAATCTTTGGAATCCATTCATAACCATAGCGCGTACGCTAAAGTGACTAGCAACTAACAATTGCATAGTAAACCGGAGACTGAAACTGAAGGTCGGCAGGCTGTAAACAGAAATCACCGGATTACCATAAAATCTAATTGTAAAGGAAGTTATTTCTATGGAATTTATGGGAATCATTAACGCCACGCCGGATTCATTTCACCCTGCATCCAGGGTTTCCGGTACGGAACAGGCACTGGAACTTGCCAAACGGCATGTAGAAGAAGGTGCCACTATCCTGGATATCGGCGGAGAATCCAGCCGCCCTGGTGCTGAACCGGTAACACCGGAAGAGGAGTGCAAACGCGTCATTCCTGTTATTAAAGCACTGCGGCAAACCTATCCGGACATTAAGCTGTCCGTGGATACTTATCATGCCTACACGGCAGAGCAGGCCATTCTGGCCGGCGCAGATATCATTAATGATATTTCCGCCATGACCTTTGACCCTGACATGGTGAACGTTTTAAAGAAGTATCAAAAAACGGTTATCTTAATGCATATCAACGGCACGCCGGATCACATGCAGGACAATCCTACTTATCAGGATGTGGTAAAAGAAGTTTATGACTTCTTAGACGAACGCATTTGTTTTGCAGAAGCCAATGGAATCCATGACATCATCATTGACCTTGGCATCGGCTTCGGCAAAACCAAAGAACACAATTTAACGCTACTCCATAATCTGGACGCGTTTGCACCGTTGCACCGGCCCATGTTGCTGGCTGTTTCACGGAAGTCCTGTCTGGACCATTCGTTGGAGCAGACCGTAGCCTGGAGCCTGGAAGCCGCCAGGCACGGCGTTGCAATGGCCCGGGTCCATGATGTGGCACCCAACAAAAAGGCCGTAGACGACTGGACGGCCCGGGACAAAAACGTGGTGCTGGCATTCGGCTCCAACGTAGGGGACCGCAGGGCTTCCGTGGAAGCCGGCATCCGGGCCCTGTCCGCGCTGGGCACCGTCGGCAAGGTGTCCGCCCTGATTGAAACCAAACCCTACGGCGTTACGGACCAGCCGGATTTTTTGAACGGAGCCTTACTTTTGAAAACAAAATTAACGCCGCAAGCCCTGCTCCCGGCGTTAAAACAAATAGAAACAGAGGTCGGACGGACACCGACCCGCCGCTGGGGCCCGCGCGTACTGGACTTGGATATTATTTACTATGAAGATCTGGTACTTCAAACGGAACCACTGACCATTCCGCACGTGGACCGCTGTAACCGCAGCTTTGTACTAAATCCTATTGCTGAAATTGCACCGGACCTGGTAGATCCACAACTCCACAAAACAGTAAAAGAGCTGCAACAGGAATTGCAGCAAAAATAGATAAGGTCTGTTGAAAAAGGGAGGAAGCGTCATGCCTGCTTTTATCAAGTGGTATAACCGCATTACTTTGACGGCAAGCGTAGCCAGCGTTGTTGTAGGTGTTGTGCTTTTAATACAGTATTATCCTGACTCGCCTGACATGATTTTTACCTGCCTGGATTTAACCGGAGACCTGTCCTGGTATGGCTCCAAAGCCATGACCATAATCTTACTTTGCATGGAGGCTAATCTGGTTGGCCTAATGAGCTTTGCACAGAGTCGGCCTGATTTATGGTATTTCTTTTCAAATATGGAGGATGAAGTGCGGCAAAAGTGTATTCGTTTTGCCATTGTCATGATTGGTATTTCCAAAATTGCGTTGTCCGCCATTTTAACCTACAACATTTATTGTGCCTTAATGCAACAGGATGCCATTTCCTGTTACACGTGCATTGTATTATTGCTCTGTATTGCACCACTGGTGCTGTGTGTATTTTATTATCTTTATCTTTCCTTACGAAAAAAAGATTAAAGGAGGTCTGTATGTCCAATACAGAAATTGCAAACGAAACCAATAGGAAAGGACAAAAAGCCGGAAAGCCGCTGTCTAAGAAAGCAAAAATTATTTTACTTTCGGCGGTTGCCATTGTTCTGATCCTGGTCATTTCCCTGGTGGCCTGGAAAGCAACTCGCAAAACGGATCCTATTATTGGCAGTTATACCGTTGTTTCCGTTATTTCCGGCGATGAAGTCAAAACCTATGACGAAGCACAGACCATTCAATTTAAAGACAACGGATATTTTGAACTAAGCATTGATGGTTTGGGCCACTATATCGGCACTTATGAAAAGTCAGATGAGACGCAGGAGGGGGCGTCCGCAACCTACACCGGACAGTTCCTGCATGACAGCATTAGCAATCTGGATCTTTCCATTGCCCTGGATGAAGAAAAGAATCAGGTCATCCTCTACATTACCGGCAGCCAGTTCGTAGTGGTTGTTGCCGAAAAAGCCTAATTCGGTAGTCTTAAGACAACCTGAAATTTTCTAACATTCACAATTCTGTAACATTTGAAAAAACGGATTTTTCTATAATTAAGCACTGATACACATATCTATTTGTTTCCCCAGAGGTATTTGTAATGGATCGTTTTGAAACCAAATATGAAAATTGTGCCAAGAAGATGCGGGCGGCCCTCTTATCCCTAATGAAGGACTACCCCTTTGATCGAATCAGCATTTCCCAGTTGTGCACCAGGGCCGGTGTCAACCGCTCTACCTTTTATGCACACTATGATGATTTGGACAGCCTTCTGGCCGACACAGAACAGAAAAACATTTTTGAGCCAATTAGTCGGGAACTGGGAGATAAACCCATGTTTGACGGAAACTGGTTTAACCATGATGTCCTGCTTGGCTTTGTCAGCTTTTTGTACGAACACCAGGACATTCTGCTGGCCTATCGGCATCAGTCGGATTCCATCTGGTTCCGGCAGGTCAAGGCCTTCTTTGACCGCTATGTATCTCCGCTGTCCCAACAGCAGATGGCACAATTCAGCCGCAAGGCAGATTATGTTTATACTTTTTACCTGGCTGGTGTTACCAAAATTATTTGCCACTGGGCAGACCGGAATTTCCAGGAAACCCCGGAAGAAATCACCCAGATTTTAATGGCATGCCATGCCTGCACAGCGGATCAGTTCATTAAAGATTTTTAATTAAGGATTTTTGAATTTAAAAGTAATCATTTCCCCAAAAAAGTTGTTTGCTTCTGCAGGCAGCTTTTTTCTTTTCCCCGGCGAGTCAGCTTTTTCTTTTTTGCCTAAACAACTCTGACAAAAGCTTGTCAATATCGGCGCTTTCCTTCTTGACGGAGAAGGGGTGGCAAATTATAATTGTTTGCGGTACAGGCGGGGTGCTTTTTGCACACGTGAAAACTGCCTCGCTGGGCTTTTTGATTAATAAAATGGAGTGATAACATGATTTACTCAACAGAAGTGCAAAACATGTGTCCTGTAGCAAAGGGTGCCTATCATGGACCAGCCCCTATTCCGGAAGAAGGAAAGTGGGTACAGGCAAAGGAAATTAAAGATATTTCCGGTTTGACACACGGCATTGGCTGGTGTGCTCCGCAGCAGGGTTGCTGCAAACTGACTTTGAACATCAAAGACGGTATCATTGAAGAAGCTCTGGTAGAAACCGTTGGCTGCTCCGGCATGACCCATTCTGCCGCTATGGCTGCCGAAATTCTGATCGGCAAGACCATCCTGGAAGCATTGAACACTGACCTTGTATGTGACGCAATTAACACTGCCATGCGGGAACTCTTCCTGCAGATTGTATATGGCCGTTCCCAGACTGCTTTCTCTGAAGGCGGACTGCCAATCGGCGCTGGTCTGGAAGACCTTGGTAAGGGCCTTCGCTCTATGACCGGTACCATGTTTGCAACAAAGGCTAAGGGCCCGCGTTACTTGGAACTGACCGAAGGATATGTAACTCGCCAGGCATTGAACAAAGATGACGAAATCATCGGTTATGAATTCATTAACCTTGGTAAGATGATGGACTTCATTAAGGGCGGCATGGACGCTAATGAAGCTCTTGAAAAGGCAAAGGGCCACTATGGCCAGTTTGAAAACGCGGCAAAATACATTGACCCGCGTGTAGAATAAGCAAGGAGGATAAGACATCATGGCACTTTTTGAAAGTTATGAAAGAAGAATTGACCAGATCATGCCTGTCCTCAAGGAATATGGTATTGGATCTGTTGAAGAATCCCGCGAAATCTGCAAGGCTGCAGGTTTTGACCCGTATGAAATTGTAAAAGGCGTACAGCCGATTTGCTTTGAAAACGCCGCTTGGGCTTACTGCGTAGGTGCAGCCATTGCACTGAAGAAGGGTTCCAAGAGCGCTGCTGAAGCTGCTGAAAACATTGGTATTGGCTTGCAGTCCTTCTGCATCCCTGGCTCTGTTGCTGATGATCGTAAAGTTGGTCTTGGCCACGGTAACCTGGGCGCCATGCTTCTGCGTGACGAAACCAAGTGCTTTGCTTTCCTGGCAGGCCACGAATCTTTTGCTGCTGCAGAAGGCGCAATCGGTATTGCTAAGAACGCAAACAAGTCCCGTAACGAACCGCTTCGCGTTATCCTGAACGGTCTTGGTAAAGACGCTGCTCAGATTATTTCCAGAATCAATGGTTTCACCTATGTTCAGACCCAGTTTGATTATTACACCGGTGAACTGAAGATTGTTCGTGAAATTGCTTACTCTGACGGTGAACGCGCTCAGGTTCGCTGCTTTGGCGCAGATGACGTTCGTGAAGGCGTAGCTATCATGCACCACGAAGGTGTAGACGTTTCCATTACCGGTAACTCTACCAACCCAACCCGCTTCCAGCATCCGGTTGCAGGCACCTACAAGAAGGAATGCCTGGAACAGGGCAAGAAGTACTTCTCCGTTGCTTCCGGCGGCGGCACTGGCCGTACTCTGCACCCGGACAACATGGCTGCAGGCCCTGCTTCTTACGGCATGACCGATACCATGGGCCGTATGCATTCTGATGCTCAGTTTGCAGGTTCCTCTTCTGTACCGGCACACGTTGAAATGATGGGCTTCCTTGGCATGGGCAACAACCCAATGGTTGGTGCTACTGTTGCCGTAGCTGTTGCTGTTGACCAGGCCCTGAATAAGTAAGAGTTTACTTGGCTTAGCGGTAGGCTGTAGTGCTGAGCTGTGTTGGGCTAACTGCTTGGTTGCAGTATGTGACTGGCTTTTGGGCCTTGGTTGTGGCGCTTGGCTATACAGTGTGTAGTTGGCTTTTGCGTCTGGCTGTAGTGTCAGATTGCAATGTGTAGCTGGCTTGTAATGCTGAGTGGTCATAGCTGGTTTTGTGGCCTTGGCACCGGGCTTTCAGTTCTACATAATTTAAAAGTTTAGCGTCGAGCGTTTGCTCGGCGCTTTTCTTTTGGCTGTTCTGACGGTGGGCAGTTCTGTTTCCTGGTTACCCTGTTTTTGTGCTGCTCTGTGTCGTGACTACTCTATTTTCTGGCTGTTCTGGTTCTTGGCTGTTCTGGTTCTTGGATATTCTGCTTCTTGGATGTTCTGCTTCTTGGATGTTCTGGTTCTTGGATGTTCTGCTTCTTGGATGTTCTGGTTCTTGGATGTTCTGGTTCTTGGATATTCTGGTTCTTGGATGTTCTGCTTCTTGGATGTTCTGCTTCTTGGATGTTCTGGCTTTAGCCTTCTTTTTCTCTTCTTCTCTCTGCGATCATTTTATGTAAGCTTTTCAATATGGAGGCGGATATGGACACTTCCTGGTAGATAACTTCTTTCTTGATTTACAGCAAATACAAACTTTATCTGCCTTTACCTGCGGTGGCATATTTGCAATAATGCAAGAATCTAGTTTTTGGTACAAGTTTTACTGGAAAGGGGTGTGGATTGGCCGATTTTGGGCTTACCACCATGATAAAATGCGCTGTCAGATGTGCTGTTGGTAAAGAAAAAGGGTGGTGGTTGGCCAATTTTTGGCT
>CAVCCW010000039.1:0-11620 GCA_963600825.1 Bacteroidaceae bacterium
CCTTTTTGCAGGAAGATAAAAAGTACAAGGTTAAGGCATAGGATAAACAGATAAGCAAAATCCGCTTTCTTAATGTGAAAACGGTAAGAAGTGGTGTAGGTGCCGTCAAAGCCGCGGCAGGTCATGGCCTGGAACTGTTCGTCTGCCATGGCGCGGGACTTCAAAAAGGTAACGCCCAGAATGCCGGAGAGACCCTTGGTTTTGTCTTTGTTTTTCCCTACGGAGCGGAGCTTGAGGGCTTCCAGCATGGAGAGGCATACATCGCCGAGGAGAAGGATGTATTTTAAGGTCAGGTCCAGGGTGAAGATAAACAGGTTGGGCACGCGGAAGAACCGCAGGCCGGCGGTCAGCTGGTTCCACGGAATGGTGGAGTTTAAGAAGCTGATGAGGCCAACGGACAGGAAGACCTTTAAGCCGACGGTGAAAAAGGTGTGCGGGGAGCCTAAGAAAACCGCGGGCAGCAGAACCAGAAAAGAAAAGCCGGTGGCAGCCAGTGTGCTGCGGAGGCTTCTTTTCAGCTGCTTGCCCGGTAATAGGCAAAAGCATGCCAGCACCAACGCCAGAATGCAGTAACTGAAAAAGGCGTTGGTGGAGCATGCGGTTAAAATAATCAGTATAAAAATGGTTAGCAGGGCAATGGGAGCATTGGCCTGCAAGCGGCCCTGTGCCGGAATGCTTCGGGCTTTGGACAGGACGCTCATCAGTTTTAACAGGCTTTTTTGTAAAAAGCCATCCGAGTCTTTGGATGCCGTATACGGCTCTGCCTCCTGCATCCACTCGGGAAGGCTTGTGTTAGGCATTGGTGGTTTCGCTTTCTCCAAAATCAGGCTTGGATTTCATGGTGGCGGCAATCAGCCGGAACAGCAGAATGGAAATGGCAACGCCGATGATGGCACTGATAACGTAGGCAACCCAGTCCGGAAGTCCGGCAAGGCTGTAGTCCGGCATTAAAGCGTGCCATTCCCAGCCATTCAGCATTCCTTTCGGGGTGTAACCAAGGACGGTGCCACCGGTAATGACTTCGGCAATTTCATCGGTGCCCCATTCACCCCAGGCGGTGCCTTCGGCCAGCAGACCGAGCGGGACGGCAATAATCAGGGCCGCCAGTAACAGATACATTGGAATGTGGTTTTTTGCTTCTTCGTGCTGGTGCATCAAACCCGGTTCGGTCTTCCGCAGGAAGGCCAGAACCGAAGTGGTAAAGATAACTTCCGCCAGTCCCGCAATGGTCAGGTGGCCGATCATCATGGCAGGGATGCTGACGCTGAGGCCGTAGGGACAGTACAGCGGCTGCCCAGCGGCGTCATGGAACAGGTACGGCTGCAGGCCGAATTCAATGGCAGCCGCCAACGCAGCCGCGTTGATGCCTACGTAGGAGCCGACTGCGGCCCCCAGCATCTGTCCCTTGTTGCCCTTGACATGGGCGCTGATGGAATGGTAGATGGCGTGCCCCAGATACGGAAGCAGGAACGCCATATTAAAACAGTTTGCTCCAAAGGCTAAAACGCCGCCATCACCAAACAACAGCGCCTGAACCAACAGGGCAATGGTGACAGCAATACAGGCCGCATCGGGCCCTAGTAGCAGCGCAATTAAAGTGCCGCCGACGGCATGGCCGGTGGTGCCGCCCGGCAGCGGAATATTAAACATCATGCCAAGAAAAGAGAATGCCGCTCCGATGCCAAGCAGTGGCATCTTTTCCTTCGGCACGTCTTTGCTGACTTTCTTAACAGCGTGAACCCAAACCGGCACCATGGCAACGGCCATGACGGCACAGGTTTCCGGGCTTAGGTAGTTTTCGGGGATGTGCATAACTGTCCTCACTTATTACTTTTTGTTTCTTTGTTTTTGCTGTTGCTTTTACAGCAATTTACACAACGCTCTCATTATAAGGAATTTTTGCAGCCTTCGGAAGCTCCCAGGGGGGATACATTATGGTATAATCAAAAAGATTTTATTGCAGAAAGGATGACTTTTGTGGATCAGCATAAGACCCAGCCTCATCAGCCACAAGAACAGACAGCACACCCGGAACACGGTCATACCGCTCACACGCACGTTCATGATCCGCAGGAAAAGAAACGGCAAATTGCCCGGATTTCCCGCATGATTGGCCACTTGGAATACATTAAGAAAATGATTGAAGCAGACGAGGATTGCTCACAGGTTTTAATTCAGCTGTCTGCGGTTCGCTCTGCCATGAACGGCCTGGGGCGGGAAATTATCAATGAACATCTTTCCCATTGCATTCACCATGCCATTGAAGACGGAGACACGGAAGCGGTAGAAGAGTTTGAAAAAGCCATCCAACGTTATTTGAAGTAGGGGACGCATATGCAGAAAATACAGGGCCTGATGCGGAAGGCCATGGATGATTACAATATGATTCAACCGGGCGATGTAGTGGCCGTCGGAATTTCCGGCGGCAAAGACTCCATTGCCCTGTTATTTTGTCTGGCAGCTTTGCAGCGGTACTACCCGGTTCCCTTTGCGCTGCAGGCCATTACCCTGGATCCCTGCTTCGGCGGGACACCCGGCGATTACACCGCCGTGGCGTCCCTCTGCAGGGACCTGGGTGTGCCCTACACCGTGAAGGAAACCAACATTGGCCACGTCGTCTTTGAGGCCCGGGACGAAAAGTACCCGTGCAGCCTTTGCGCCAGGTTGCGCAGGGGAACCCTGCACAAAACCGCAAAGGAACTGGGCTGCAATAAACTGGCCCTGGGCCACCACAGAGACGACGTGGCGGAAACCTTCTACATGAACCTACTGGACCAGGGGGCACTGGGCTGCTTTGCGCCGGTAACCTACCTGTCGGAGGCTGACCTGACCATGATCCGCCCTATGATTTATGTCCCGGAGCGGGACATCAGGGTGGCGGTGGCCAGGCAGGGCCTCCCGGTCCTGGCGTCTTCCTGTCCGGTGGACGGGAAGACGGAGCGGGAGCACATGAAGCAGCTTCTTGCTTCTTTGCAGCAGCGCTATCCCGCTTTGCCGCAAAATGTCATTTCCATTTTGCAGGAAAACGGGATTAGCCACTGGAAAAAGTAAAATTCGTAAACGAGTAAATCGCACGAAAAGAAGAGAAAAAGAGAGAAAAACGGAGTTCTTACCATGGTAAATTAAAATATTGAAAAATATTAGTTGACTCCCGGAAACCGCAGTGTTACTATAGTCGGGCAACATTCATATTATTTATTGGAGGAAACAAGCATGTCATCTTATATGCCAAAAGCCAACGAAGTTGACCGCAAGTGGTATGTGCTTGATGCTGAGGGCAAAACCCTTGGTGCTCTTGCTGTAGAAGCCGCTAATCTTCTTCGTGGTAAGTATAAGCCAATCTTTACTCCGAACGTTGACACCGGAGACTTTGTCATTGTTATCAACGCTTCCAAGGCAGTACTGACCGGCAAGAAACTGGACCAGAAAATGTATTATCATCACACCGGATACATTGGTAACATGAAAAAGGTTAAGTATAAAACCCTCATGGAAACCAAGCCGGAATTTGTTGTAACCAAGGCTGTTAAGGGTATGCTCCCGGACAACACTCTTGGCCGCAAGGCACTGACCAGACTTCATGTATATGCAGGCGCAGAACATCCGCATGCTGCTCAGCAGCCGGAAGTTCGTGACTTTTAATAGGAGGGCAACATAATGTACGAAAGCAATTATTATTACGGCACCGGCCGTAGAAAGAGCTCCGTTGCCCGCGTTCGCGTTTACCCGGGTAATGGTAAAATCACCATCAATGACAGAGACATTGATGAATACTTTGGCCTTGAAACCCTGAAGCTGGTTGTTCGCCAGCCGCTGGAACTGCTTGGCTTAACCGAAAAGTTTGACATCGTTTGCCGTGTAAACGGCGGTGGCGTATCCGGCCAGGCCGGTGCTATCCGTCACGGCCTTTCCCGTGCTCTTCTGCAGTATGACGAAAACCTTCGTCCGCAGCTGAAGAAGGCCGGCTTCCTGACTCGTGACCCACGTATGAAGGAAAGAAAGAAGTACGGTCTCAAAGGTGCCCGTCGTGCACCGCAGTTCTCAAAGAGATAACTGCCGTCCACACGGTTTTCAAACAGCATATTATGCAACAAACCCCGGAAACTTCGGTTTCCGGGGTTTCCTTAAATTTCTAAAATTTTTATAACAAATTCAAATTTTTTAAGGAAGTACTAAGGCGATATGTTATAATCCTCCTGTTTTGACAAGCGGGAGGATTTTTATTTATGTGGCTTGCAGAAAAATACGCGGAAGCGTTTCACGTACAGGATCCGGAATATCTGGAAATTGTCGGCGGTTTGCTGGCGCTGGAAGGCGTAAAGCAAATGGCTAACTATAAACAGCACAGTGACATTACCTTACTGGAGCACACCATGTGTGTCAGCTTTGTGGCTTACAACGTTTGTAAGCGGTTGGGGCTGGATTACCGGGCAGCGGCCCGTGCCGGACTGTTGCATGACCTGGTTTATTATGACTGGCATGACCCGGACCCGTCCCACCGGTTTCACGGGTACCGGCACCCTGGCTTCGCACTGCGCAACGCCAGGGAACTGACTACCCTGACCCCGGTAGAAGAAAACAGCATTGTCCGGCATATGTGGCCGCTGACGCCAATCCCGCCCCGCTACAAAGTAGCCTGGATTATCACTCTTGTGGACAAATACTGCGCCACCAAAGAAACTTTGCGAAAATACCAAAGAAAGCCTGTGAACTATCATGGATAAGCTAACCGTCTTAACCACGCTTGCACAATACTTCCTTTATTTCATTATGTATTCGGTTCTTGGCTGGTGCATTGAAATGTTATATTGCGGTATTGGAGACAGCATCAAAAACAAAAAACTGACCATCCACAACCGCGGCTTCCTGTATGGCCCGCTGACGCCGATTTACGGAACAGCCACCACGGTTATGCTGCTGACACTCTCTCATTTTAAGGACAATATCCCGCTCCTTTTTATTATCGGCCTTGTCATGTGCGATATAGTAGAATACCTAACCAGTTTCCTCATGGAAAAGCTGTTCCATGCGCACTGGTGGGATTACACCGGAAAGTTCTTAAACATCAACGGCAGAATTGACTTTGTTCACTCCTTGGAATGGGGCGCGTTGTCGGTTGTGTTTATTCGGTATATTCACCCGTTCTTTAGTGGCTTGTCCATTTTCCATATGTTTACAGACCGCCAAATCCGTGTGATTGCCTTAGGTATCTTTATTTACTTTATATATGATTTGGTTAACACGGTTATTGCTACGGTTAACGTACGGAACCTGCAGACGAAATTGGCCTCCTTTAAGGATACGGTTACAGAGAAGCTGTCCGGCAGCAAGTTCAATCCGGAAGAGGCTTCTAAGGCTGTAGCGGACATGAAAGATCGTATTACGGCAATGTTTAAAGGCCGTCGTACCCGTCACGTTCTGATTGAGTTTCCGGATTACCTGAAGGAAATGATGAATAACGTGGATACCATTCAGAACAACTTTACCGGCCTGAAAGAGGAATGGAAAGAGGACTGGAAAGAAGAGTGGAAGACGGAATGGGACAGCCTGAAAGAAAGCTTTTCCACATTTCTGGAAAAACATAAACCAAGAAAATAAGAAGATGAAATTTCCCCTGACGGAACTTGTCAGGGGATTTTTTCCATTTTTGGTATAGATATGGTAGAATAGCAATCAATTTAGAGTGGAGTAGCAAGAGGAGGAAAAATGAGTAAGGGACATTTTAAAAAGCCTTTTCAGAAGGGGAAAGGTTTCTTAAATGAGATTTTTATTGATGGCTTATCCGGTATGGCGCTGGGCTTGTTTAGCACACTGATTATCGGTACCATCATTTCACAACTTGGCACCTTAATTGGTGGCACGTTTGGTGCATACCTGGTGGTTATTGCCAACGTGGCCAAGAGCCTGACCGGCGCCGGCATTGGTGTTGGGGTGGCAACCAAGCTGAAACAGGGACCGCTGGTCACTGTTTCGTCTGCGGTTGCCGGCATGATTGGCGCTTTCCCCGCCATTGGTACGCTTTCGGCACCACTGGAAGCCATTAAGCTTGGTACACCCGGAGAACCGCTTGGCGCCTTCTGCGCCGCTATTGTAGCAGTAGAACTTGGCAAACTGGTTGCAGGGAAAACGCCGGTAGACATTATTGTTACACCGCTGGTTTGCATTTTAACCGGTGCCGCCGCCGGCTTGGTTCTTGGCCCGCCAATTTCCACCTTTATGTCCTGGCTGGGAAGCCTGGTAAACTATAATGTGGATCTTCATCCAATCATTGGCGGTATTGTTGTTTCCGTACTGATGGGCATTTTCCTGACCCTGCCAATTAGTTCTGCAGCAATCGGCATTGCTATGGGAATTACTGGCCTGGCCGCCGGAGCCGCAACCATTGGTTGCTGCTGCAACATGGTGGGTTTTGCCGTTATCTCTTACCGCGAAAACAAGATGGGTGGTCTGATTGCACAGGGCCTTGGCACTTCCATGTTGCAGATGCCGAACCTGATTCGCAAACCAATCCTGTGGCTGCCGTCTATTATAGCGTCGGCCATTCTGGGACCAATTTCTTCTGCGGTACTGAAAATGTCCAGCACTCCCATTGGGTCCGGCATGGGCTCCGCCGGCCTGGTCGGCCAGATTGCCACCTTCCAGACCATGGCACCGCAAATTGGCTGGGCGCTGGCACTGGTGGAAATTTTGGTTATGCAATTTATTTTGCCGGCCGCTATTTGCCTTGCCATTTCCGAATTTATGCGCAAGAAAAAGTGGATTAAGCCGGGCGATTTAGCCTTAGACTTATAAAACATCCACACGAAGGAATCACTATGAAAAAAAGAAGCACTCTTACAAAAGAAGAAACGCAACTCGCCAAAGAGCAGACGGTTGTAGAACCGGTAACGGAAGAAGAAGCAGCCAAAGCAAAGAAGAAAAAACGCAAAAAGATTTTACTGTTTGTCTTGCTGGGCATACTTGTAATTGTTTTGATTATCAGTCTGATTGCGGGCAAAACAAAAGACAACACTTCTAAGACCTCATCGGCTCGAAATGCAGAAATAAACCTGCTGGATGGAACGGAAATCCTGGGGTTAAGCCAGGGTGGACAGCAGTTCGGTTTTTATGAAGATGGTACGTATAAGGCGGCAGGTTTCCTGATTATGGAAAATCAGACGTATACGTATGAAACCTCCGGTAAATACACGGTGTCAGACGGGAAGCTCAGCTTTACGGATTGCAATCCGTTGGAAGTAAGCACAGAGGGGCAGACCACGGAGTGGGAATCCGCTGTGTCCAGTGTCATTTATGAAAGTAAATGGACAATTACTTTGACCGGAACGGATTCGTCGGAGAAGGCCTATACCCTGGCTCAGTATGATCTGGGGAAAGAGGAGGCGGACCAGCTGGGCGTCAAGGGTGTAAAAGAAGTTTCTACACCGGAAACGTCTTACTTTGACGTAGAAGACTCCAGCACGGACATCAGCAGCCTGTTAAGCGGTTTCAGCATGGAAGACATTGCCGCCATGATGGGCATGTCCAGTTTCCAAACCTCCGGTACTGCTGCAGAAGTGGAAAGTTATGACACCAGCGGAGCGTTGGTTGCACAGACGCAGGAAGGAATTACACTGGCCTTCTACAAGGATGGCACCTACACTTTAAGCGGTACAGCAACCTACGAAGGCCAAAAGATTTCCCTGTCCCAAAAGGATACCTATTCCGTTAAGAACAACAATCTAGTATTGGATAACGGTTCTCAGGCCGTTGTTTCGGCAGATGCGCTGAAGCAGTACGGCATGGATAACCTGTCTGTATCCACAGCGCATACCTGCACCAATAACAACGGCGCGCTGACCGTAAACATTACCTTTGTCATTCCTTCCTACGGCAACCAAACGCTGGGCTC
This sequence comes from Bacteroidaceae bacterium, assembly GCA_963600825.1. Lineage (GTDB taxonomy): Bacteria > Bacillota > Clostridia > Oscillospirales > Acutalibacteraceae > RUG420. The sequence goes on from CAVCCW010000039.1 coordinate 7,889, forward strand.
TTATACTATTTCGGCGGAGGATGCCGCCAAACTTGGCGTCACCGGCGCCTCCACGGACAACGGCAATTCAGACTCTGCCAACGGCAATGGTAACTCTAATGGGGATTCAAACGGGGATTCCAACGACGGCACAAATGGGGGTTCCGCCCTTGCCCGCTTCTGGGCCGCCTTCTTACAATTCTTTAAAAACTTATTTTAATATCAGGAGGAATTTGAAATGAAAAAAGGAAGCAAACGCTTGCTTGCTTTACTGTTGGCACTGACGCTGATGGGCAGCCTTTTGGCAGTCGGCGCATCGGCGGCGTCCGGCAGTACGGTAAAGCACTATTCCGTTTATGTGAACTTGGGGGACAGCATTGCCTCCGGCTATGGTCTGCCAAATGACCAGACGCCGAAGACCATTGTGCCGAACAGCTACGGCGCCCGCCTTGCTTATGCCGTGCAGGCAGATTATTACTATGCTTATGCGCAGCGTGGGTATCGGGCTGCAGAAGTACGGATGCTACTGGACAACAACTATAATGGCGATGCCTTAACAGACTCCGCAGAAATGCTGGAAGCAACTGCCAACTACACTACCAGCAAAAGCTTAAAGAGCCAGCGCAAGGGGTATCAGCAGGCAGTAAAATCGGCTGATCTGATTACCCTGGATGTCGGTTTTAATGATATCTGGCTTCCTATGAAGCACTATGTAAACCAGTGGACGGAAAACACCGTGGGCGCCGCACTGACTTTCCCGGTACTGTCTGCACAGACCGTTTGGGAGTGGACCGGCGAGTTCATGATTAACTACGCAAAAGTAGTAGATAAGATTCTGGAACTGAATCCGGATTGTACTATCATCCTGGTTGGCTCCTACAATCCGTGTGATACCTGGTCTTTAACCGGAATGCCAATTGGTTACGGCAAGCTGATCGGACCGGTTTATGAAGCAATTAATGCTTACAAGAAGACCATTGCTGCTCTTCACTCCAGCAATTGCACTTATGTAGATGTCAGCGGGGTAGATGTTGGCACCAAGCAGCTGGACCTCTCTCAGGGCGGCTTTGAACCGCACCCGACCAAGAAGGGCCACGAATACATGTTCAATCAAATTGTGGCAGCACTGCCTACTGGAAAAAGACGCAGCACCACCTATCCGACTTTGACCAAGACTAGAATTGTCAGCCAGAGCGTATCCGGAAAGTGGAAGAAGAGCAAAGATTACTGGGTGGTTTTGACCAAGAACGGATTTGTTCGCAATTATACCGGAAAGGCCTGGAATTCTAACGGAACCTATCGGGTAACCCACGGAATGTATCACTGGTAACACCTTCAGCTGTATAGTCTTTTCCTTTACACGAGCAATGTAAATCTGTAAAGTTTTTAATCTTTACATCATAGACTGAAAAGAGCATCCTTTGGACTATCCAAGGATGCTCTTTCTTTTACTTTTTCCACCGTTTGTGGAAAAAGTGCGCTGTTACCACAAAATCTTGCATTTTTGGCATTTTGATTTGCGTTGACCGGGATGGCAGCAAAACTTTTTGTGCAAAAGGGACAGGCAAAAATTTGTAAAGAAAAAATACTTTACATGTTCACAGTTTATCCATAGACAAACGAACTGGGTTGTTGTATAGTGTAGAAAATGAATTTGTCTTATTTTGAACAGGAGAACCTGCACTTTGCACCATTTAAACTACAAAAAACTCTTCTCGTACTACACAGACACGGAACATGCACCGGAATTATTCCTCTTATTAAATGACCTCTTTTTTGATGGGGAACTGCCGCTGGTGGATATTCGCTTTCAGAACTTAAAGCTGAAAGAAGATCCGGATTCCATTTATGTAAACGGAGAATTTCGTATGCATGAAACGGAAACCGGCAATCCAACCCTCTACTTGGATCCGTCCAGTATTCTTTCCTGTTTGTTCAGTAACAATTGGAACCGTAGCTTTCACCAGCTGTGTGGCCATATGGTTCACGAAATGGTGCATTATTATTGCACACTGAACCACATTCCGGAAACAGACAACCACGGTGTCTTTCATAACCGGAACTTTCGGGATGCAGCGCAGGCCCACGGCCTGACGGCCACCTATTCCATGAGCAACCCCATGGTAGACGGTTACAACAGCACCGCTTTAACCGTCTGGGCCGAAGCCCTGATTGACCGGAACATCGGTGCCATGCGGAAAGTTTCCGCATAATCCTTCGGGAGCAATGCTCGAGCTTGCTCTAGCATTAATATATTTACAAACGAATCCCACTGCCAGACGGCAGTGGGATTTCGTTATAATACAAATTTATTTAGGGCTTCGGCCACACCATCGTGGTCACAGTCATGGATGGTGACATAGTCGGCGTGGGCCTTCACTTCTGCAGTAGCATTTTGCATTGCCACAGCAATAGCCGCCGTGTCCAGCATGGGCAGGTCATTGTCTGAATCACCCATGCCGATGGTTTCGGACATGGGGATGTTCAGATAATGACTCATCCATTGGATGGCTGAGCCCTTGCTGACCCCTGCCCTGACAAACTCTACAAATTCCCTGCAGGAAAAGAATCCGTTTAAAGCAAAACCGCTTTGCTGCAGGATGGTCTGCCGAAAGCGCTCCAGCCGGTCATGATCCTTTAAGTCAATGCACAACACCTTATAGGGTGCTTCGGTTAACCCATCCGGCAGCTCCGGGTGAAATTGCACCGTCATGTGCGTCATGCCTGCATAGTAGCGTACTTCCGGACAGTCTGCCTTGGTTAAAAGGTAGTTACTGTCATAGGTTTGCGTGTACAAATTAATTTTTGCGGCTTCCCGAAAAAGGAAAGAAACTTCATCGCCCGTTAAAGGGGCAGAGAAGATAGGTTCTTTTTGATAACAGTCATAAATGACCGCGCCGTTGTAAGCAATGACGTAGCACCCCTGTTTTTCCAGGCCCAGGTTGTGAATGGTTTCCTTCATGGCAGAAAGGGGTCGCCCACTGCAAAGAATGATCTGATGCCCTTGTGCCCGTGCTTTTTCCAATGCTTCCTGATTACCTTTACTGACCTGTTTCTGGCGATTCAGCAGTGTACCGTCCAGATCCAGAAAAACCATCATAAACCCACATCCTTATTGAGAATAACATGATTATATAATAAAATAGGTTCAGCTATTTTGAAAGAGGTGAACGTTCTTGCGTATTGTTATTAAGCTGGGGACCTCAACCCTGACACACGACAGCGGGAACCTGAATATTCGCCGGGTGCGGGAGCTCTGTACAGTGCTTTCGGACCTGAAAAATGCCGGTAATGAAATTATTATGGTCTCTTCCGGTGCCATTGCCATGGGAGTAGGAAAACTGCCGCTGACAGAGCGGCCGTCAGACATCCCCGGAAAGCAGGCCGCTGCCGCCGTTGGGCAGTGCGAACTTATGTATATTTACGACAAGCTGTTTGGAGAATACAACCACGTAGTTGGACAGCTGCTCCTGACAGCAGATGATGTAGTGAATGATATGCGGCATGCCAATTTTAGCAATACGTTAAATCGCTTATTGGAAATGGGCGCTATTCCTATTATTAATGAAAATGACACCATCTCTATTGATGAAATTGCACTGGGGGACAATGACACCTTAGGTGCCATTGTGGCCAAGTCCGTGCAAGCTGATTTACTGGTAATCCTGACAGATTGTGATGGCCTTTATACGGCAGATCCGCGGAAAGACCCGGACGCCAAACTGATTCCGAAGGTGGAAGCTGTTACACCGG